>DATNDM010000347.1:0-7211 GCA_035553235.1 Pyrinomonadaceae bacterium
GAATCGACATCTAAACCTCACCTTCTCAAACGAATGCTAATGGTTTTGTAGCGGTGGAGCTAAGCGGCGCATTGCTTCCTGGCGTCGCATCCGGCTACTTCGTTACTTGTGCACCCCGGGTGACTTAAGCGCGGCGTCGACACTCTCCTTCAACTCTTCATAACTCTTCGCGTTCAGGCGACGGCCGTTGAGGAAGAGACTGGGAGTGCCTTTCAAGCCCAGTTTTATTCCGTCATCAACGTCGGTCTGGACCATCTCGGCAAACTTCCGCGAGTCGAGAGCCGCGTCGAAACGATTGCGATCGAGACCAATCTCAGTGGCGAAGGTCTTCAACTTTTCGACGCTGAGCGACGATTGGTTTTGCAGAAGCAGATGCACGTATTCCCAATACTTGCCTTGTTCGCGCGCGGCTTCAGCGGCTTCCGCGGCCTTAAAGGCGTCCGCATGTTGGCTAAGCGGGAAATCGCGCGCGACCAGTCTTACCTTGTCTCCGCTTTCTTTCACGAGTCGCTCGAGCGTCGGATGGATCGCGGCACAACTCGGACACTGGTAGTCCGTGAAAGCAATGATCGTCACTGCTGCATTAGCATTGCCCAACGACGGCTGGTCCTTCGTTGAGATCTTGAAGACCGGCGACTGCGGCACAGTCAGAAACGTCCGGATCGACGCGGCCGCACGAAGCTTTTCTACAAAGGCCCGTTCCGCAACACGCAGCTCAGCCTGTTGCAGATAACTGATGATCGCGTCTTTGGTTTGCGCGAACTCACCGCTCACGCGATCTTTGTTTTGCTCGTAGAACACGCGCGCTTGTTCTTCCGTGACCGGCTTCGGCTTCACTTCAGCGTCCAGCAGCGCAGTCGTTGTGATCTTTCGCTTTTGTGCTTCCTGCGTCAGCAGAGCGTCGTTGATGCTGAGGTCAAGCTCGTTCTTGCGAAGGCCGTATACCTGCTCCTGCACGTCGAATATCAGCGCTAGCAGCGAATCCTCAACGTCGCCGGCCGTGATGTTTTCACCGTTAATAGTTGCGAGGATCTGAGCGCGTTCCGAGTCATTGCGTGGCGGCGTCGATTGCGTGACTTTCACCACCGTATTGCTGGCGGCACGGAGGCCATCCGCAAATTTCTGAGCTGCCGCGCGCTGTCGCTCCTCGGTGAGATAGCCGACGATGTCATCTTTGACGGAGTCGAACTCACCGTTGATGCGCGCTTTGTTCTGATCGTAGAACGCGCGGACTTCAATTGGAGTAGGCGCGATTACTTTCGACACGACCTCAGTTTCAAGCAGCTTTGTGGTGCTGACTCCACGTTTCTTTGCTTCAAGATCGAGAAGTTTTGAATTGATCATGAGATCGAGCTCGCGCTTGCGAGCGTCGACGACCTGGCGTTGCAGGTTGCGAACCGACTCACCAGTCGACTTTTCAATGTCGCGCGCGGTGATCGTGACGCCGTTAACAATCGCGAGTGTGGCTGGTAGGACTTGCGACTCACACGCGCAATCGTCTGCGACAGTTTGAGTTTGCGCGACTGCCGGCCAGGACAACATCGTCAAAATGATTGCGGTCAGAACCAGTTTCATGATCAGTCTCCTTGGTTGAGGTCATGGTTGGGTCATCAATTAGCAAACCGTGTGCTAATGAAGAATTCGCATGTCTGCGGAAGATCGGCTGGCTTTCGTGGGTAAAAGCGCGCACCTGTTGAGAAGGTTTCCGCTTTTCGCGAGCCCGGCTTTGCACAAAAAGTCCCTACGTTATGGATTTCTCTGTGCAACCTCTGTGTTCTCTGTGTCTCTGTGGTGTGTTTTGTTCTGAATTCATCAACCACAGAGACACAGAGAACACAGAGGTTGCACAGAGAAGCGGGCCTTCGTGACTTTTGTGCAAAGCTCGCGAGCCCCGTCCTTTATTAATGCTGCAATGCTGAGGTGTACGGCAGTTGCAGGGTCAATGCTGTTGCTCGCTATGAATCTCACGCCACACATCAACAGCGACTGTGCATCATTCGGCATGATTGGTCGCGACCCGAAGCTGCAACAGATCGTGGAGACTATCCGTACCGCCGCACCGTCCGATGCCTCGGTCCTGATCGAGGGCGAAAGCGGCACGGGCAAACAGTTGATTGCAAACGCCATTCATGCTGAGAGTCGTCGTTACACTCGTCCACTCGTCCACGCTAACTGTGCTGCCATACCGCATGAACTAAGCGAAGCCGAGTTGTTTGGAAATCAAAAAGGCGCGTGCAACTGTGCGGACCGCGATAAACGTGGACTCATCGAAGCAGCCAATGGTGGAACCCTGATGCTGAATGAAATCGCCGACCTGCCTGCGCACTTGCAGACGAGGCTCTTCCGCGTATTACAGGATCATAAGCTCCGCCATCTCGGTGACGAACTCGAGGTGGACGTCAACTTCCGCCTCATTGCGACTACAAGTCGAAACACGACAACGCTGTTGGAAAAGGGGTTGTTGAATAGAGATCTCTACTTTTGTATCAGCACGATCAGGATCAAAGTGCCGCCCTTGCGTGAGCGCCTCGACGATGTTCCGCTACTCGCACAACACTTTCTCGCGCGCTTCAACACGCAGTACCACAGAAACGTTCGCAGCATCTCGCAGGAAACCCTGTTCTGCCTGCTTCGTTACGATTGGCCCGGAAATATCCGTGAGCTGGAAAGCGTCATTGAACGCGCCGTCTTGTTTTGTCAGGGCGATCGCTTGCGGCCTGAATCTCTGCCCGAACACTTGCAGGGCAACGCCTTGCATAATATTCCTTTCGTGATACCGCCCATGATCCCGATGGAAGTGATCGAGCGTGAAGCCATCCTGCAAACGCTCGCGCGTACCTCCGGTAACGTCAAACTGAGTGCACGAATCCTTCGTTACCCGCGCCCAACGTTCTATCGCAAGCTGAAGAAGTTTGGGATCAAAGTCGAGCGCGATAGTCCAGGGCTGAATTCTTAGCCACAAGCGGCCTTGCACGAAAAGTGTTTTTACAACTCTCGGACTCTTCCCTATGACCTCTGCGTATCTCTGTGATCTCTGCGTAACTGTAGTCAGGAGAATATTTAACGCAGAGATAGCAGAGATAGGCAGAGACCGCAGAGAAGACTTCAAATCCCGAGAGGATTACTTTTCGTGCAAAGCCGCCACAAGCACAAAAGCTCAAAATCACTTAGAGACCTCTTTGGGCCTTCCGTGCCTTTTGCGGGACGTGCGGGAAAACTCGCAACCACCGTCTAATTTTCCACACCGGCATCTCAGCACCCTTCCAATTTGTGATTCAACGTAGACCACACCTCATGATCATGGTCTCACGCTGAGACACTCTACTGCTCAAACTCGACCCGATGGACCAAGGCACGAGCCTTGCACCCGCATGCTCAATCTCATTGAGTTTATCCCACTCGACGAGTAGCCCAGGAACAAGCGGTCAATCGGGCGGTGCGAAGTCCTTCCCGCGCACCGCATAACAGAATCGGGCTCGGAGTCTGCCTGGACCAAAGGGTTCACCTCGCTCGCTGGATCTTACGGAGCCCATCCGGAGGATGAGAAGATGAAAGACGAACACCACAACCACCGCAAGAGGAAGCTATCGTTTCTGTTCACGTTCTTATCTCTTGTGCTGCTGTTATCGGGCATCACCGCCCGGGCACAAACCCAAATAATCGATCCCATCGAGACTGTAGTCGACATATTGCCGGCTCCCTCGCCGACTCCTGCCTGTGCTCGCACGATCAAGGCTGACGTCGTCGCTTTCGATCAGGCGATCATCTACAACCGCCTCGGGACGGTGAATCCCGGCGGCATGATCTACGCGCTCAGGCGAGACGTCGTAGCAATCGATCCGCTCAAAGGAATCGTCGCGGGCAACGTGCGGCTGCGGTCTGACAAACGGCCCAGGCCCATCGTGCTCCGCATCAACAGCGGCGATTGTTTGAAAATCACTTTTACCAACTTGCTTTCCGGCACTGCCCTCAGTGATCAGCCTGCGACTCGTTCTGCCGGCATTCACGTGAACGGCATGGAACTGGTGGGCAGCATCGCTTCAGATGGATCAAACGTCGGCGTCAACCCACCAAGCCTGGTGTCGCCCGGCGGATCAACCGTTTACACGTTCTACGGCACGCGTGAGGGGAACAACCTCATGTATAGCAGCGCCGCCACCACCGGCGGCGAAGGTGATGGCGGGACGCTTTCCTCAGGATTATTCGGCAGCGTCAACGTCGAGCCAAAAGGTGCTGAATGGTATCGCTCGCAGGTTACGGCCGCGGACATGACAGCAGCTAAAACCGGTACTACGGCAGGCGGCCAACCGCTGCTGGACTACAACAAGTTCAGTATGCTCGATGCCAACCTCAACATCGTGGCCACCGATCTGAACGCGATCATTACCGGTCCAAACAAGGGACGCTTCCCAGCCGGCACGTTCGTGCCGAATGCGACCGAACCCGATCGCGAGCGCCCGTTCCGCGAGTTCACCGTGATCTATCACGATGAAATCGAGGACGTACAGGCGTTTCCGCAGTTTAACGATCCGGTTCTCAAACACACACTTCACAGTGTTGAGGACAAGTTTGCAATCAATTACGGCGTGGCGGGCATCGGCGCTGAGATTCTGGCGAATCGCCTCGGCGTCGGGCCGATGTTCAATTGCACAGAGTGCAAGTATGAAGAATTCTTCCTTTCTTCATGGGCCATCGGCGACCCCGCGCAGATCGTGGACGTTCCCGCGAACACGACTGATTCGTTTGGCAAACTAATCACCGGCCGCAAAGCAACGAAGGTCCTTTATCCCGACGATCCTTCGAATGTGCATCACAGCTATATCGGCGACCCCGTGAAGATGAGAATCGTACACGCGGGACCGAAAGAGCATCACATTCACCACTTGCATGCGCACCAGTGGCTGCAAACACCTGATGACGACAATTCGACTTACCTCGATAGTCAGGCGGTTGGACCAGGCTTCGCGTTTACGACTGAAATCGTTCACGGCGGCAGTGGCAACCGAAACCAGGTCGTCGGCGACTCCATTTTCCACTGCCACTTCTATCCGCACTTCGCGGAAGGAATGTGGGAACTGTGGCGGTCGCATGATGTATTTGAGGCAGGAACGGTGCTGGACGCGAACGGCAGACCGGTCGCGGGTGCACGCGCGTTGCCGGACGGCGAAATCACCGCCGGTACGCCGACACCAGCCATCGTGCCTTTGCCGACCCTCGCAATGGCGCCTATGCCTACCGCAACCGTACCGGGTTATCCGTTCTTCAATCCGGCAGTTGCAGGCCATCGTCCACCACACCCACCGCTCGACACCGTTGACGATGGCGGTTTACCGAGACACATCATTACGGGCGGAACTTTCACCCACGTTGAAAACCGTCTCGACTTCAGTAAAGAACTCGTCACTGCCATTGCCCAACAAGTCACCGAAACCGGAACGACCAAAGAACTCGCGGCAATGGTCTATCACGAGCAACGCCTGCACGCGAGCTTCAAACCGGACGGCACACCAGCCAACTTTATATTGAATGGTTTGCCGCGCAAGCCCGGTGCTCCTTTCGCAGATCCCTGCGTCGACGACAATGGAAACCCGAAAGGGACCGCGCGCATTTACAAAGCAGCTGCGTTTCAACTCGACATCAAACTCAACAAAGCCGGCTGGCACTTCCCGCAGTCGCGCATCCTCGCACTGTGGGCCGACGTTGCGCCTACACAGGCAGGAACAAAACCGCCGGAACCTTTCTTCTTCCGCGCGAATACCAACGATTGCATCACGTACTATCACACGAACCTCGTCCCTGGCGTTTACGAGCAGGACGACTTTCAGGTACGCACGCCGACCGACATCATCGGTCAGCACATTCACCTCGTGAAGTTTGACGTGACCTCGTCAGACGGCTCCGGTAACGGCTTCAATTACGAAGACGGCACCTTCAGTCCTGACGAAGTACGAGAACGGATCAAGGCCATTCGCAAACAGAACGGCTGCACCGGTGTGGAGTCAGGTGACATTCGCGACGGCACGTTCACTTGTCCGAAACCCAAAGCACACCCGTACTTCGGCACGCTCGGCGCACAGACAACCGTGCAGCGCTGGTTTGCCGACGACACGCTCAACAACAACGGCGTGGACCGCACGCTCAGGACCGTATTCACACACGATCACTTTGGACCATCGACTCACCAGCAGGCAGGTCTCTATGCCGGCCTCGTGATCGAGCCAACCGGATCAGTTTGGAAGAATCCGGAAACCGGCGTCACGCTCGGAACCCGCGCAGTGGATGGCGGCCCGACGAGTTGGCAGGCAAACATCATCGAGACAACGGCGGCGAACAGTCACCGCGAGTTCATGTTTGAGTTTGCTGATTTCCAACTTGCTTATCAGGCCGGCGCCGGCGTCGGAGCCAATGGCAAACCGATCGCGGATCCGCAGCGCGTTATCAACCCGCCGATCATCAATGAAGTAGGACTGCCTTTCCTCGTCGAGAACGGAATTGTTTGTCCGGGTGGCGTTCCGGCGCCTTGTCCGGAAGCGATCTCCGCGGCGGACCAGGGCACGATGAGTGTTAACTACCGCAATGAGCCAGTGCCACTGCGCGTGCGCAATCCGGTTACGAATACGCAAGCGAGCGGTGCTGCCGGTGATTTGTCGAAGGTTTACAAATCGAATATCACTCGTTCCGATCCGCAGTTCAACGTGCAACCGACTTTCTATCCGGCGTTGACGCAGGGAGTGCAACCGGGTGATCCATTCACGCCGCTTCTGAGAGTTTACGAAAATGACAAGGTTCAGATTCGCATTCTCGTGGGAGCGCACGAAGAAACACACAACCTGACGATCGCTGGTCACAAGTGGCTGCACGAACCGGGCACGCCACAGGATCCGCTGGCCGTCAACAACTCCGGTTTCAGGAACTCGCAGATGGCCGGCATCTCGGAACACTTCGAGTTTCTCACCGGCAAGGAATCGATCATGGGCAATCGCCCCTTCATCGATTACCTGTACCAGAACAGCGCTTCCGTCGACGGACAGTGGAACGGAGTTTGGGGCCTCATGCGCGTCTACAACGGTCGCATGGGACTGAAGACTGACCTGCTGACATTGCCTAACAATCTGGAAGGCGCGGCGGCGTTAACGACGAACGATACGGCATTCCCGATCGATTCGACGTTCCTGACCGGCGCGACCGACTATAAGGACACGACAGACTCT
>DATNDM010000348.1:0-3760 GCA_035553235.1 Pyrinomonadaceae bacterium
CGCCGGATCATACGAGTTCACTCCGAACAATAACGCTCGCAATGATCGCGTCATGATGAAGGCTGCACCCAGACCGAGGACCAGCCCAATACCGGCGAGGCGAAGCGTTTGAAAGATGATGCGCATTTGCAGGCTTCTGGCCGATGCGCCCAGAGCCATGCGAATGCCAATCTCTTGCGTACGCTGCTGCACTGAATACGAGATCACGGCGTAAATGCCCAGCGCTGCGAGAGTCAACGCAAAGATAGAGAACCCGGTGAGCATCATCACGACAAAACGACGCGGCGAAGTTGCTTTGTCGACCAGCTTCTGCACGTTGCGAAATTCACTTGAACCGAGGTTAGGATCCAGTGGCTTCAAGGCTGTGCGAATCGTCGTGGCGAGGGTTTGTTCCGGTAGTGACGTGCGCACAACTAATTCAACGGCTGAAAAATCGTTGGTCTGTCGCATCGGCAGGTACATTTCAGAACCTGATTCTTCTTCGACCTTTACATGTCGCACACCGCCCACCACGCCCACGACACGACGTCCGCCATCCTGTGTCACCATCTGTCCGATCGGATCCTGACCGGGCCACAGCCTTCGTGCGAGCGCGTCGTTGATGATGATTACCTTTTCACTGTTAGCTGCGTCATGTTCGGTAAAGTCACGGCCCGCCAGTAACGGAATTCCCATCGCTTTGAAGTATCCGTTGCTCACGATGCGAACGAAGGCTGAAGGGTAGTGGTCCCTGTCATAAACCTGGCCCACCCCGGCGACACCCCAACTTCGATCGCCTTCCAGCGGCAACACGTCCGTCAGTCCACTCGCTTCAATCCCGGGCGTGTTCTGCACCAGTCGCAGCGCTTCATCGAAGTAAGCATTTCGCTTCGCCTGACTGGAATAGGCCGAGCCTGGGTCGATACGAATTGTCGCCAATCGTTCGGGTTGGAAACCGAGGTCTACATCGAGCACTCGAAGAAAGCTTCGGATTAATAGTCCGGCTGCTACGAGCAGTAAACAAGCAAACGCAAACTCAGTAACGACCAGCGAACTGCGAATCCATGAGTGTTTCTTCCCGCCGGTCGATCCGCGATTGCCGTCTTTCAACGTCTCATTGACGCCAATGGCCGGAACTTGGAGCGCGGGAACAAGTCCAAACAGCAGACCGGTGACGACTGCGATCAGCAGCGTAAAACTCAACACGCCGAAATCAACTTGCACATTTGCGAGCAGCGGAATGCTGATCGCATCCAGCCGCGTCAATACTCGCGTGCCCGCGACCGCTATCACTACGCCGGTGATCGCACCTGCTCCTGACAGCACAATACTTTCAGTCAGCATCTGGCGGATCAAACGGAGTCGTCCAGCACCAAGCGCGACTCTGATGGCCATCTCTTTTTGCCGCGTCGCGTTCCGCGCGAGCAACAGATTCGAGAGATTCGCACACACGATGAGCATCACCACGCCAACAGCGCAGCCCAGCACGATCAACGCCAGCCGCAGACGTCCCGTGACGTGTGTTTTCAATGAACTCAGTAACGGTTGCAGCTCATTGCGATCCGACTCATGCTCGGCGGTCAGACGTTGGCCCAGCAGCTTGAACTCGGCCTGTGCGCTTTGAAGAGTGGCGCCGGGTTTCAGACGTCCGACAATTGATAAGGTGTTTCCCATCTGATCCGTTTCCTTCGCGAGTGGAAACGGTGAAAAAAGATCGACTCGGCTGCCGGGAGTGAAGACGGACGTGAAATTGAACGACGCCGGCATAACGCCGACGACGCGGACGGCCTCGTCATTCAGTTGGATCGTCTTGCCTATGATTTCGGTGTTCGCTGCGAAGCGTCGTCTCCACAAAGCGTCAGTCAGGATCACGGCGGGTGGACCACCGATCCTGCATTCATCCGAATTGAAGACTCGTCCGGCTTGCGGTTCGACTCCGAGCACGTGGAAAAAATTTTCCGTGACGGGAACAGCAGTGAGCCGTTCCGGCTCGCCCGCGCCGATCAGTTTAAGATCGCCGGTGTTGTAGTAAGCGAAATAAGCCGCGAGCTCCGTGAACGAATTGTTTGCTGCCTGCAGATCGAGAATATGTCCGACTTGCGTTGTCTGTTCGGGGATACTTTTCTCGTTTGCGATCCAAACGAGGCGATCCGCGTCCGCAAACGGTAACGGGCGCAACAGGAGAGTGTTGAGGACACTGAACACGATCGCGCTCGCGCCGATCCCCAACCCGACGATCAGAATCGCAAACAGCGCAAAACCGATGTCGCGTCGCAGTATGCGAAAGGTGTAACGCAAATCCTGGAGCAGCGTGTCGATGAAAGGCAGGCCTCTGGTTGCGCGATGCTGTTCGCGCAAGCTCGTGACATTTCCCAATTTCAGCCGCGCCTGCCGACGCGCTTCTGCTCGTGACAAACCGCGCCGCATACCTTCCTCGACGAGCAGATACAGGTGACTCTCGAGTTCATCATCGAGGTCATGGTCGAGCTCGGCTCTCTTGAGCCACGCGACGATGCGTGCGCATAAGCGGTTCAGGTAACTCACGCTATTTGTCTCCAGCGGTCAGCTGTAACAGGCGGCCAATCACGCCCGACACTCGTTCCCAGTCTTCAGTCTCGGTCTTGAGCTGTTTCTGGCCGGCTTTGGTTATCGAATAAAACTTCGCCTTGCGATTATTTTCCGAGGTGCCCCAAGTTGACTTGATCCATTTTCGCTGCACCAAACGTATTAGACACAAATAAATCGTGCCCTGATTTACGACGAGGGCGTTTTCACTTAACTGCTCGAGCCGGCGCGCGATGCCATAGCCATGCAACGGCCCCATCGCCTCGAGCGTTTGCAGGACCATTAAATCGAGTGTGCCCTGCAGAATTTCGGATTTTGGTTCGGACATTTGCGTCTCCTGTGGGTTGCAGACAGGAGTCTCGCACGCGCTCCTGTGGGATGTCAAGAGGAGCGCGGATAAACCTGGATCTAAGCTGCGTTATCTGTGGTTAAATGCCATTTCGAAAGAGGACAACTGAAATGAACACTCTTCTTCATGACCTCCGCTACGCAACTCGAATGTTGAGGAATAACCCGGGATTTACGCTCGTCGCCGTGCTTACACTCGCTTTTGGCATCGGCGCGAATACCGCGATCTTCAGCGTCGTGAACGCGGTCGTGCTGCGGCCGCTCCCGTTTCCGAAGCCGGAACAGATCGTCATCATTCGCGACGATTTGACGGGACGGCAGATCGAAGATGTTGGTTTGTCGGTTGACGAACTCAAGGATTTACAAGAGCGCTCTGGTGTTTTCCAGGACGTCTCGGCGGTCTGGCCGGTCGACGCGAATCTGACCGGATCCGAACGGCCGGAACGGATTGAGTTGCTGGCTGTCAGCCCGAACTACTTCAGCTTGCTCGGCGCACATGCGCAACTCGGTCGCGTCTTCGGACCTGAAGAACAGCAGGCAAAAGGTTTTGCCGAAGGTGTTGTGATTAGCGATGGACTTTGGAAACGTCTCTATGGCGGCGATCGGAACGTCCTTGGTCGTAAAGTTTATGCTGACACCGACCTCTACACGATCATTGGTGTGATGCCACCCGAGTTTCGTCATCCCGGCAAGACGTTACGAAACGAAGTCGACATGTGGGCCACCGCCGGCTTCGCGGCAAATCCGTTTGGTCCCCCGGTACGCGCGGCCCGAATTCTTCCCGGCGCGATCGGACGCCTGAAGGATGGAACAAACCTCGAGCAGGCACAGGCCAAAGTGAATGCTCTGGTTGCGCAACTCCAGAACG
>DATNDM010000349.1:0-3100 GCA_035553235.1 Pyrinomonadaceae bacterium
ATGGACCTGCCGGCGGGATTCGAGAATCGCTGCAAACAGTTTCTCGACGACTTCCCCGCAGCGCTCGGCGAGTTTCACACGCTGCTCAGCGGCAACAGGATTTTTCAGAAACGCACGCAGGGCATCGGCCGCATCTCCGCGGAGGACGCGATCGACTGGGGACTGTCCGGACCGTGTTTGCGCGGCAGCGGCATCGCGCTCGACATCCGTCGCGCAAACCCGTACAGCGGTTATGAGACGTACGATTTCGAAGTGCCGACTGAGCCTGATGGCGATGTTTGGGCCCGCTACATGGTGCGCATGCGCGAGATGACGGAGTCGCACAAGATCTCGGTGCAGGCTTTGTCTCGTTTGCGGCCTGGACCGATCAAAGCTGACGCGCCGAAAGTTGTGTTACCCGATCGTGAGGCGATGAAGAGCCACATGGATGCGTTGATCCATCACTTCCTGATCGTTGCGGAAGGTTTCGATGTGCCGGCGGGCGAGGTTTATCACCCGATCGAGGCGTCGAAGGGTGAGCTCGGTGTTTATATGAAGTCGGATGGTGGGCCAAAGCCGAGTCGGGTTCACTTTCGTGGGCCGAGTTTTGTGAACTTGTCGGTGCTGCCCGTGATGGCGGAAGGCGAGATGGTGGCGGATATCGTGGCCATCATCGGATCATTGGATATCGTGTTAGGTGAGATTGATAGATAGTTTTGCCGCGGATTAACGCGAATGAACGCAGATCAGCGTTAATCCGCGTTCATCCGCGGCTAAATATTCGTGAATGAGTACGCAAATAGTAAATATTCAACCGCTCTCGCAACCTGTCAATCTGGGGGTTGAGCCGGCGACGTTCTCGCCTGAAGTCGAGGCGGAGATCGATCGACATCTCGCGAAGTATCCGGTGATGCGTTCCGCGATCCTGCCGTTGATGTTCATCGTGCAGCGTGAGCGTGGTTATCTCGATCCGCCGGGCGTGCTCTATCTCGCGAATCGGCTGAAGCTGCGCGTCACGGACATCTGGGAAGTCGCGACGTTCTACTCGATGATCCACACGGAGCCGATCGGTAAGTATCACATTCAGGTCTGCAAGACGCTCTCGTGCAAGATCATGGGCGCCGGAAAAGTCACCGAACATTGCTCGCAGAAACTCGGAATCAAAGTCGGTGAGACGACGGCTGACGGGCGCTTCACGTTGAGCGAAGTCGAATGTCTCGGCTCATGCGGCACCGCGCCGATGTTCCAAATCAACTTCGACTATCACGAAAACCTGACGCCGGAAAAGATCGATCAAATACTGGACAAACTAGCTTAAATGCGTATCGCAGCAATCGGATGTGAACCACTTCAACTGCGACGAGTTCATCTCGAGAACTCGCGTTCGCTCGACGTCTATCGGGCAAATGGAGGCTACGAGGCGATCAAGAAAGTGCTCGACTCGATGTCGCCCGACGACGTGATCAACGAAGTGAAGAAATCGGCACTGCGCGGGCGCGGCGGCGCGGGCTTTCCCACGGGCATGAAGTGGAGCTTCGTTCCGAAAGACTCGCCGAAGCCGAAGTACGTCGTCTGTAACGCCGACGAATCCGAGCCGGGCACGTTCAAAGATCGCTACCTGATGGAACGCGATCCGCACATGCTCATCGAGGGCATGCTGATCGCAGCGTACGCGCTGAACTCGAAGACCTGCTACGTCTACACGCGCGGCGAGTACAAGTACCTGATCGACATCATGGACGTCGCACTCGAAGAAGCGCGCAAAGCAGGACTCGTCGGCGACAAGATCCTGGGCACGAACTTCGGGTGCGAGATCCACACACACACCGGCGCGGGCGCGTACATCTGCGGTGAAGAGACTGCGCTGTTGAGTTCGCTCGAAGGTCTGCGTGGTCATCCGCGCATGAAACCTCCCTTCCCCGCTGTCTCCGGTTTGTATGCGGCGCCGACTGTCGTCAACAACGTCGAAACGCTCACGGCCGTACCCGACATCATCAAGATGGGCGGCGAGGCTTATCAAAAGCTCGGCACTGAAAAGAGCGGCGGCACGAAGTTGTGGTCCGTGTCAGGTCACGTCAAGCTGCCCGGCGTTTACGAATTGCCGATGGGTTACGACGACATGGAAAAGTTCATCATGGAAGACTGCGGCGGGATGCTCAATGACAAGCCGCTCAAAGCCTGCATTCCTGGTGGCTCGTCGGTCTACATCATGCGCGCCGATCAGATCATCGGCAAAGACGTGCGGATGGATTACGAAGGACTCGTCGCCGCGGGTTCGAGTGTCGGGTCGGGCGGTTTCATCGTGATGGATGAGACTGTCGACGTGTTCGAATCGACCAAGAACCTGACCGAGTTTTACAAACACGAATCGTGCGGCTGGTGCACGCCATGTCGCGAAGGCACTGACTGGCTGGTGAAAGTTTTCAAACGGATCGAGAGCGGCGGCGGGCGTCCTGACGATGCGCAACTGATGCTCGATCTCTGTGACAACATCGAGGGCAAGTCGTTTTGCCCGCTCGGCGACGCGGCGTCGTGGCCCATTCAGTCGGCGATTAAAAGATTTCCTGAGGATTTCAAAAAAAGGCTATCCACAGATTTCGCAGATTAACACTCTGTTTAATCTGTAGATAAAACAGCATGTCAACTGAGCTGATCAAAGTAAGTATCAACGGCAAAGACTTTCAGGTGCCGAAAGGCGCGCGTCTGATCGACGTGTGCCGCGAAAAAGGTTTCGATATTCCATCCTTTTGTTATTACTCCGATCTCGCGCTGCAGGCTTCGTGTCGCATGTGTCTCGTGCGTATCGAGAAGATGCCGAAGCTGCAAACGTCCTGCACGATCACGTGCACCGACGGCATGATCGTGACCACGCAGAGTGAGGAGATTGAAAAAGCACAGCGCGGCATGACTGAGTTTCTGCTCGCCAATCACCCGCTCGATTGCCCTGTGTGTGATCGCGGTGGCGAGTGTGAGTTACAGGAAATGACGTTCGATTGGGGCGGCCTCGAAGAACGCTTTACTGAGAAGAAGAACTACTACGCCGAGCGCTATCTCTCGCCGATGGTGGCCAACGATCCGCAGCGCTGCATTCTCTGCAAACGCTGCACGCGCGTGTGTGACG
>DATNDM010000350.1:0-5654 GCA_035553235.1 Pyrinomonadaceae bacterium
CGCAGTAGACAACGAAAGACAGCGCGCCCACGACAGCCAGCACGATCACCAGTGCTATTGGCAGGAAAGACTTGACGAGTCTTTTACCAACTCTTCGTCGAGGCGGCATCAGCGTGAGTGTCCTCGGATCGCTTCCTCATAGTCAGCAGGCGTGTTGATGTTAACAAAAAACCTTTCCGACTGATCGAGATTCGTTAGCTCTGCAAATTGCACCCAGCAGGTGTCGACTGCTTCGAGCAGGTCCAACGGCCTTCTGCGTCCCGCTTCGATCAGTTCGGTCGCGCGTTGTAAGCAAGGATCGACGCGATAAAGTGCTGCTAACGGCTGCGGCCGTCCGTCCGGCTGAACCGGAATAACAGCGTCGTGGTCCAGGCGCTTACCTGAAAGAAAAGAGAAGAGCTCAGCCGTAACAAAAGGCAGATCGCAAGCGACGACGATGGCCCACTCGCTTTCGCACGCGCCGAGTGCAGCGTGCAATCCGCCGAGTGCGCCCCATTGCGGATACACATCTGCGACGCATGGAAAATTCGATCCCAGCCCGCCGACCAGCTTCACTGAGTCAGCGACCTGCAACAGCGTTTCGGCAATTCGCTCGGCAAACGTTTGGCGTTCAATCAGCAACTGAGATTTGTCAGTTCCCATTCTTCTGGAGGCGCCGCCGGCGAGGATAAAGGCTTCCATATCGGAACAGGATTATCCTGTAAATCTTGAGAATCCTGAAATCCTGTACGAAAATGCTGAAATCCTGTACCTTGACCGGTGGAGGTTAGTTAATGATTAGGTTTACCCGCTGTGTTATTGCTCTCGCTATTTTGGTTGCCGCGTTGGCAAGTCTTGCCGTTGCTCAGACGGCGCCAAAAGCCCCTGACATTTTCCCCCTTGAAGACCTTCGTCCCGGCATGAAGGGCACGGCGCGGACCGTCTTCAGCGGCTCTGAAACTCAGGAATTTGGTGTCGAGGTTCTCGGCGTGTTGCCGGGATTTCCTGGTCCACGACAGTCGGCGATTATCGCGAGACTCAGCGGCTCGAACGTCGAAAAAACAGGCGTGTTTGCGGGCATGTCCGGCTCGCCGGTTTACATCGACGGCAAGATCGTCGGCGCGATTGCTTTCAGTTTTCCGTTTTCGAAAGAGCCAATTGCGGGCATCACGCCCATAAAGCAGATGGTCGACCTCTTCAACAAGGGTTCCGAGAACGTGAAACCAAAGGAACCGCGTGTTGTTTCTTTTTCGCAGTTGGCGGGAACTGATTGGAAACCAAACCTGCCGAAACCCGCAGTCGGATCAGTTTCGCTTTTGGCGCCGGTTTCCGCCGGATCGCCGCTGATGCCGTTGCTGGGGCAGCAAATGACGCCGATCGCGACGCCGCTCGTGTTCAGTGGAATCAGTCAGGAATCACTCACGGCTTTTGCGCCGCAACTCGCCGCAAACGGGCTTTTGCCCGTGTCGGGTGTTGGTGGTTCGGCTGCGATTACGCCGCTTTCGGAGTTCAACGGCAACACGTTTCCGCCGGGAAGCTCGATCAGCGTGCAACTCGTGCGCGGTGACTATTCACTCGCGGCCGCGGGCACGGTAACGATGCGCGATGGCGATCGTATCTACGCGTTTGGTCACCCGTTTTTGAGTTTGGGCGCTTCGGATATGCCGATGTCGGAAGCGTCGGTCGTCACCGTCATCTCGAACATGAACAACTCGTTCAAGCTCGCGGTGCCGGGCCGCATGGTGGGCGCGATTTCGCAGGATCGCGCGTCCGGAATTTTTGGTCTGCTGGGTCAGGCGCCGAAGATGATTCCGGTGAGAGTGAACCTGCATACGAGTCGCGACCGCACGGAGACTTACTCTTATGAGCTCGCGAACGACTCGTTCCTGACGCCGTTGCTTTTGAACATCACGCTCTTCAACACGATCACTTCGAGCGAGCGCGCGCTTGGCGATTCGACAATCAGCGTAAAGGGCGAGATCAAAGTAAAAGGTCAGGAGCCGGTACAAATCGATCGCCGTTTCTCCGCTGCTAACTCGGCGATCATTGCCGCCGGGGCAATCGCAGCGCCCGTCAGTTCGTTGTTGACGAGTGGTTTTGATGACGTTCAGCTTGACGGCATCACGCTCGACATCGCTTCAACGGAGACGAAGTACGCCGGCACCCTCGAGCGCATCAGCCTCGACCGCACCGAAGTTCGACGCGGTGAGAAGATCGAAGTACAGGCTTACGTTCGCACTGAATCCGGGAAACAGTTTGTGCAGCGAATTCCGATTCAGATTCCGGAGGATGCGGGCGTTGGTCAGTTGCTGGTGTTTGTCGGTGATGGCGGCGCGTTGCAGGAAGGATCGTCGGCGAAAGCCTTCGTGCCGCAGGATCTGGGGCAGTTAGTGAAGGCAATTAACACAGTGAAGAAGAGCGATCGACTTTACGTGAAACTGTTTCGCATCACGAATGGTGCGGTGATCGGAACGAGTGAATTGCCGAGTCTCCCGCCGTCAGTGGTGGCGACGCTGAACAGTGATCGAAGTTCGGGAGGTTACACGCCGACAGTGTTGTCGCCGGTGTGGGAGACTGAGTTGCCACCCGCGGAGTTTGTGATCTCGGGTCAACAACTCATCGCTATCGACGTCGTCAAATAATATTAAGCCGCGGATAAACGCGAATGAACGCCGATCAGACAAAATACATTCTGATCGGCGTTCATCTGCGTTTATCCGCGGCTTAACTTCTACCCGAGCTTGGCGAGCGCGTTGATCCTCTCCCGAAATGCACCCGCGAGTAGATCAACTTCCTCCGCGGAATAGTTCGCCGCCCGGAAAGCATCCTTGATCTGATCGTCACTCAATCTCTTCAGCAAGTTGCTCAACCAGCGCGCATCGGCGACGGTCAATCCCTCGAAGAGCTTCTGGTTCTTGCCGCTGTAACTGAAGTCGATTACATCACCTTTGACCTTCTTGATGAACTCCGCCTTCACGTAATCAGGAACGTCGTTGCGACTGCGTGAGAGGAACCCGCCAGTCTTACCAAACGTCGCACCGAGATCGCTGATGATGTAGCGCAACTCGCCTTCGCCGCTGGTGTCGCCGCGCGTCGCGAGGATCTCGTTGTTGTCGTCCTTCATGTCCCAGTTATTGAGCATGAGCATCAGGATTTTCAGACCGCGAAACTGAGGCGTTCCGGTGAACGGATTGTTCTCCCACATCCAGTTTCCCTTGCGCTTTACATCCGCCGGCCTGGCTTCGAGTCGAACGTTGTCAAACTCACCTTTGCCTTCGATTTTCAGGTGCGGAATGAGGTACGCGATCTCGCTTTCATAACCGAGCGCCCACACGAGGCGATTCGCCGCGGTGTCCGTTTGCGCTTCTTTACCGATCTTCGCCACCCACTCGTTGCCCTTCGCATCCTTGACGCGATACTTCTTCGAGTAGCCACCAGATTTCTCTTCGATAAAAGTGATTTGACTGATGTCGGGCTTCATCTCCTCGCCGCCCGCGCCGAGAATGAGATTGCGGGTTTCGAGATCGGTTGGGTCTTTCCACATTACCGGCGTGCCGGTAAGCGCTTTCTTGTCCTTTTTGTCTTTCTTGTCTTTGTCCTGAGCGGCGAATGGCAGGGCCAGCGTCAGGACCAGTAAGCAGATAGACCAATATTGTGATTTAGTACGCAACATGCAAAGTGTCTCTCCCGCGTGTAAGTTTCTAGTACAGACCTATCGGGTCGGGAGATTATAAGGCAAATATTTAGCCGCGGATAAACGCGGATAGACGCGGATCAGACTTTTCTGATCTGCGTCTATCCGCGTTCAATTGGCGGCTTGATTATGGATTGGGAGGTGTGGCGCCCTGTGGGGTGATCCACAGTTGGACTGAAAGCCGGTCTTTCTTCGGGCCTTCGATCGTCTTGATGCGGCTCCGATCCATCCCGCGCGAGTTCACGAGGTAATCGACAACACGTCCGAAGTGGTCCTGTACCTCGGCACGCTTACTGGTCCGTCCGGGGAAGACAATCACATAGCCCGTCGCTGTCGGATCCTGCTGTAATGAGATGGCAAGGTTATCAAGCCTTGCTTTCTCGTCGTTACGAGCGATATCGGGAAACTCGTCAAACTTGTAACCGACTGGTTTCGGCAGTGGAATCGTGACAGCACAATCAGCCGCGCACTCGAGGTTGTAGCCATCCATCGAGAGCGATGCGCGAACACTTTGTCCCGCCAGTCCCTTCGTATCGACTTTGATCGTGTCTGTTCCCTGGCCTTCGATAATCGTTCCCGCGGAGACGGTCCAGTTGTAGACCGGTCTGACGTTCGCCGGCACGCCGCCGGAATAACGCGACGTAAACGTCAGTGGCTGATCGACGGCAACTGTCGTCGGGCACGAGATCTCGATGGCGGGGCAAACCGGTTTGACTTCTGCACACGGGTTCACCAGCACGCTTACTGAAGAAAACGCCGAGCACGTTCCGTCGTTGCCGACGCTCAGAATGTCGAGTGACGCTTTGTGATAGCCGGGTTTCAGGCCCGCGAGGTTCCACGTCACGACCGGACCTTCACCGATAATCGTGCCGTCGCTCGTGGTCCACCTGTACTTGATCGGGTTATTACTCGGCGAAACTGCTTTTGCGGTCAGTTGCACTTGCGGAGCGCCGCTGTTGTCGCAGGCGCGTACGATGTTCGCGTCGGCAGTTAAGCTGAGCGAAAGCGGAGCGTTGGTCGCCGAAATGACCTGCGGTTTCTGGGCGAAAACACTGGCTGCGGACAACGACACGACCAGGGCAATTGGCGCGACGAATCCGATCAGCCGGGGGAAATGATGTCTAAACATTTGCACTCCTTAACTATTGATAAGAGAAATTCGCAATTGGCTGGAATTTCCACGAGGTTGTTTGACTACCTGCCCTTGTTGGCGTTAGATAAGTTTCTGCTTTCCCCAACCTAACGTGCTGTACAGCAGTTGGCAGAGTGTCTACAGGATGAGATCGTTTCTCATAATCTGCGCCGTGTGGCTACTGGTTTTGGCCACTGGTTGCAAGCGCAGCGGTCAGCAAAGCACGAATAATAGTGCCGGAGCACCGCAGGTGTCCAACAATTTGCCGGAAGACCGTTCGCGCGCGCGGGCCGAGCTCGACAAAGGCAAGGAACTCTATCGCAACGATCAGGACGCGGATGCGGTGCTGGCGTTTCAGGAGGCCGTCAGGCTCGATCCGGACCTCGCTGAAGCGCATTTTCGACTTGGGCTGGGTTACGAATCGATCGGCAAGCGCGACGAGGCGGAGGCGGAGTATAAGAAAGCAGTCGCGGCTTACAAGAAGTACTTCGAGAGTAACGAAAACGATCCCGAGGCGCATTATGCGCTCGGGCAAACTTATGCGAACCTCGGACAATTCAGCGAAGCGATACGGCAGTATAAAGAAGCGACGAAGCTGAAAGAGGACGACCCGGACATGTTTTACGATCTGGGTGTGGCTTATACAAAGCTTGCGCAGTACGATGCGGCGGCAGCGGCGTTTTCGAAGTCACTGGAGATCGATCCGGACAATTACCGCGCGCAGGATGGCCTGGACGAGGCGAAGGAAGGGATCAAGCGCATTCGCGTCGGGCGCAAGCATCAGGAAGATTTGCTGAAGAAACAGAAGGAAGACGAGTTGAAGAAGGCCGGCGCCTCGCCAACTCCGTG
>DATNDM010000351.1:0-2594 GCA_035553235.1 Pyrinomonadaceae bacterium
CGCAAGGCGCGAACGTGCCGGGGGCTACGGTCCGGCTCTACGGACGCGATCGCAGTTTCAGTCTCGTGACGGTGACCGATTCGAGCGGTGCGTACAGTTTCAAGAGCCTTGCGCCGGGTGAGTATCTCGTCGAAGCTGAAGCCAGCGGTTTTGCACTGGCGCCCGCGCAAACAGTCGTGGTCGAACGTGGCAAGACGACGACGTACGACGTCACGCTCGAACTCTCCGGCTTGCGCAGTGCGGTGGTGATCACCGCGTCTGACACGCCGCAGACCATCGACGAGGTTTCAAAAGCACTGACCGTAGTCGGCAATCAGGAAATCGATGAGCGCGACGAGCTGAGCATTCCCGAGGCACTGCGCGTCGTGCCCGGCTTGCGCGTGCAGCAACTCGGTGGTCCAGGCTCGCTCACGTCGATCAAGACGCGCGGATTGCCCAGCGAAGACACCGCTGTTTTGATCGACGGCATACGTTTTCGTGATGCGGCCGCGCCTCAGGGTGACGCATCGGGTTTTCTCGAAGACTTGATCGTCACGGACGTCAGTCGCGTTGAAGTACTGCGCGGTTCCGGCTCGTCTTTGTACGGCTCGAATGCGGTCGGCGGTGTCGTAAACATCGTGACGGACGAAGGCGGTGGTCCGCTTCACGGCAGCGTGCTCGGCGAAGGCGGTGGTCTCGGCCTGTTTCGAACGAGAGCGCAGCTTGCCGGCGGCCTCAGTAACAATCGAATCGTTTACAGCGGTGGCTTTTCATTCTTCAACGTCACTCGCGGTGTTGACGATGATGACGAAGCTCGCACGACGAGCGGGCAAGGCAGAATTCTGTTTCGCCTGTCGCCATCGGCGACGCTGACGGGACGCATTTACACCGGCAAATCACGGTTGCAGTTGAACAATAACCCGGAAGGTGTCGGCACTCTCCCGGCGACCGGCATCATCGAGGCAATTCCGTTATCACTCGCTGAACAGCACCGGTTCGAAGCAGGTGTTCCTTCGTCAGACCTGATCATCGGCAACGCTACGTTTGTTCCAGGCGCGAACGATCCCGACAACTTCCGCGAAGCGAACTTCTTCGACGGCGCGGTCACGTTCACGCATCGTCCGACCGAAGCGTTCGGCTACACGCTCAGTTACCAGGGCCTCGCGACGAATCGCAGCGGTATCAATGGACCACTCGGCATCGGATTTCAGCCATTCGGCGGCAGCACGCGATCCGACTTCGACGGGCGCATTCACATTCTGAACGCGCGCGCCGACGTGCGCGCCGGAAGCTTCAACTACATCACCGGCGGCTACGAGTTTGAGAGCGAGAGTTTTCGGAACCCGTCGTTTCAGGTCAATCCGGCCGACAACTCCGATGTCGACGTCGCGCAACGAAGTCACGCCTTCTTTGCTCAGGACCAACTGCGCTTCCTCGACGATCGTTTGCAGATCTCGGCGGCTTTTCGCACACAGTTGTTCAGGTTGCAGCAACCCGTGTTTACCCCTTCGGCGTCGGCGCCTTACGCGGGCATCACATTTCAATCGCCGCCAACGGCGTACACAGGAGACGGATCGATTGCTTACACGTTTAGATCGACTGGGACCAAGCTACGCGGTCACGCCGGCAACGGGTATCGAGCACCGTCATTGTTTGAACGCTTCGGCACGGCCTTCGACAGTTTCTTTGGTTATTCGATCTTTGGCGATCCGCGTCTGAAGCCTGAGCAGTCTGTCGCCTTCGATGCCTGTGTCGATCAGTCATTTGCTAACGGTCGCGTTCATGCTTCCGCAACTTACTTTTATACCGAGTTGCGCCGGATAATCATCTTCGACTTCTCCGGCTTGATCGATTTCACGACCGATCCGTTCGGCCGGTTTGGCGGATATCTCAACACTGACGGCGGCATCGCGCGCGGCGCGGAATTCGAGGTGCGAGCCACACCGTTCCGAACGTTGAATCTCACCGCTGCTTATACGTTCACGAAAGCACAGCAGCGCACGCCGCAAGTGCCGGGAACGATTCAAGCGCTGGTGATTCCCGAACATCAATTCTCGATCGTGGCCACGCAGCACGTGGGCCGGCGCGTGCTGATCAATTTTGATTTCTCGGCGTCGAGTAATTACATCGGCGCGATCTTCGATCCGGGTGAGTTTGTGAGTCGCGGGTTTAGATTCAAGGGCATGGCGAAGGCCGATCTGGGGGCAAGCTATTCGTTGCCGTTGGGTGATGACCGAAGGCAGCTGCGCTTCTTTGCGTATGTCGATAATCTTTTCGATCGGGAGTATTTTGAGAGTGGGTTTCGGACGCCGGGAAGGACGGGCCGAGCAGGTGCGACCTTTCTATTTTGAGCCACGAAAAAGCACATGATGCACAAGAAGAACCGCTTGAAGAGGGTAAGGACTACTATTTCGAAAATGGGTTGATGGTCCTCACCGCGCGGTATCTCTTGCGGCGTGGGTACTGTTGCGAGCAGGGTTGCCGGCACTGTCCGTATGGATTCAGCGATGAACATCACGACGTTCCCACGCAGGATCATCTGTCTGACTGAAGAAACGACTGAGACGCTCTATCTGCTCGGCGAACAGGATCGCATCGTCGGTGTGTCGGGCTAC
>DATNDM010000352.1:0-3214 GCA_035553235.1 Pyrinomonadaceae bacterium
TTCACTGCGCCGCAGCGACGACGAGAATCGTGAGCTAACGACGATGCGATGCGCAAACACCGGCACGACCAGTCTCTTGATGTCGTCGGGAATGCAGTACGCACGATCCTCAGTGAGCGCGAGAGCCTGCGCAGCGCGGAAGAGCGCCAGCGTTCCACGCGGACTGACACCAAGATCCAGCATCTCCGAGGTACGCGTGGCCGCAACGATGCGCATCAGGTATTGAACGAGCGCATCGTCAACCGCGACACTTGCGACCGTCTGTTGCAGCTCGACAACTTCACGCGCGGTCATCACCGGTTCAAGATCGTCTAACGGATCTGTGAACTCACGATCGCGCAAAATCTTTTGTTCGTCAGCGGGCGCGGGATAGCCGATGCGCAGGCGCAGCATGAATCGATCGAGCTGCGACTCGGGCAGCGGATACGTGCCGTGATGCTCGATGGGGTTCTGTGTCGCGAGTACGATGAAGGGCGCCGGCAGTTCGTGCGTCATGCCTTCGACGGTCACATGCCTCTCAGCCATCGCTTCCAGCAGTGCTGACTGCGTCTTAGGTGTCGTGCGATTGATTTCGTCGGCGAGTACGACGTTCGCAAAGACGGGCCCCGGTTTCCAGTCAAAATGCCCGCTGTGCTGGTTGAAAACAGAAAGCCCGATCACGTCTGAGGGCAGCAAATCCGAAGTGAACTGAATACGTTGAAAATGGCAATCGAGCGCGCGTGCGAGCGCGTGGGCCAGCGTCGTTTTGCCTACGCCGGGCACGTCCTCGACCAGCAGGTGACCACCGGCGATGAGGGTGACGATAGCGAGTCGAATCGCCTCAGGTTTGCCTTTGATGACGGTTTCGACGGCCGCCTGGAGCCGTTCGATCTGCTCAATCGCGTTGGCGCTGGCTATTTGTCCGGTGTTGATTGGCTCGAGGTTCCGCATGAATTGGCCTAATTCTACATGCTAAGAGCACGCGTGGCACGGAAAAGTTGGCCGCCGCTGCAATGTGAACTTCTCACGCTCCTGTAGTAGACTAAGCCGCGTATGGAGGACGGGCAAGCGTAAGCAGATTCGGAACTGAAATTTGAATGCTTCGTGTAAGAGCCCGAGGAGGAATTATGAAACCCCTGAATAACACAAAAAAGAACGAGCGAGGCTTTTCGCTGATCGAGTTGATGATCGTTATCGCCATCATCGGCATCCTCATCGGGGTCGGAATCGCGGGATACCGTTCAGCTATCAAGGCGGCCAACGAGGCGGCGGCGGTGAAGACGCTGCGCACAATCGCCGAGCAACAGATGCTCTATTACAACGCTCACCAGCGCAGCGCGTTTGGAACGTTTGAGGAGATGCGCAAAGAGAACCTGCTCGACAGCCGGTTCGACGGCAGTACGCCGGTCGTCGATGGTTACGTTTACACGATGAAGGTGATTCCGAAGTCGACTTCCGCGCAGGCCGGTTACACGATCAACGCTGACCCGCAGGTGCCGACGGGCGTTGCGGCTACAGGGAAGAATTTCTACTACGTCGATTCAGACACGAACACGATTCACGTCAACGCGAACCAGCAGGCGACAGCGACCGACCCACCAATCGGTCAGTAAGTCTTAGCCACAAAAAGGCACAAAAAGCACATTGACAAAGCATCACGACGGGTCAGGTGATTCGACCCGTCGTGATGCTTTGTCAATGTGCTTTTTGTGCCTTTTGTGGCTAAATTCGTTTTGAATGCGAGAGACGTTGCTCAGCTTTCTCGACGATTGTCGCGCATACGGCGGCCAAACCGGAGTGGCGCAGGATACAGGAGTGCGGCTTTCACGGTGGTCTTATGCGCGTCTGGCGTCGTCTGCGTTTCAGTTCGCGCGTGAACTTGAAGCGCGAGACATCGTTGCCGGCGATCGCGTGCTTTTCTGGGGTGAGAACCGGCCGGAGTGGATCGCGTGCTTTTATGGTTGTCTGTTGCGCGGGGTAGTTGTAGTTGCGCTCGATCTGAAATCGGCGCCGGATTTTGTCGCGCGTGTACAGCAACAAGTGTCCGCGAAGCTGTTGCTCTCTGACGAACCGCAACCGCAACTCGATATTCCTCAACTCAGATTCAACGCAGACCTCGCACGACACTCAGCCGCGTCATATTCGAGCAACGTAAAACCCGATGACATGGTCGAGATCGTCTTCACTTCCGGCACGACAGCGGAGCCGAAAGGCGTCTGCCTCACGCATCGAAACCTTCTCGCCAACATCGCGCCCATCGAAAAAGAGTTCAATCGCTACAGGCGCTGGGAAAGACTCGTGCATCCGCTTCGTTTTCTGTGTCTGCTGCCGTTGAGCCACGTCTTCGGACAGTTGCTGGGCATGTTTATCCCGCAACTACTCGGCGCGGAAGTCTACTTCAGCGAGTCTTACAAACCATCGCAGATCATCAGCACGGTTAAAAAGCGACGCATCAACGTGGTCGTCACCGTGCCGCGCGTGCTCGAAACACTGCGCGAGAAGATCAGAGTTGACGTTTCCGACGATGAGCTTCGGGCAGCCAAAAATCGACACTTCCTGAGAAACTGGTGGGCGTTTCGAAACGTTCATCGCCAGTTTGGCTGGCGCTTCTGGGCCTTCGTCACGGGCGGTGCGACTCTCGAAACTGATACCGAAACGTTCTGGCGCCGCCTTGGCTATGCGGTGATTCAAGGGTATGGCATGACTGAAACCGCGTCGCTTACGAGTCTGTCGCACCCGTTTCGCATGCGACACGGTTCAATCGGAAAACCGGTTGCGGGCCAGGAAGTGAAGTTGAGCGACGACGGCGAGATCCTCGTTCGAGGTGAAAACGTCGCGGCGGGATACTGGAACAGTAATGGCCAATCGATCGCCGACGAACCCGGCTGGATTCACACGGGCGACATCGGTGAGTTTGGGCCGGAGGGCAACATTTATTTCCGCGGCCGCAGCAAGGAGACGATCGTCACCGCCGCGGGCCTGAAGATCTATCCCACCGATCTCGAAGCCGCGCTCGACCGTCAACCCGAAATAAAAGCCAGCGCCGTGATTGCCAAAGGTACGGAAGCGCTGGCGGTCGTGATTCCACGAGACGAGCAGGTCGACGTGAACGCCGCGGTCCAACGTGCGAACGATTCACTCGCGGAGTTTCAGCGCATTCGTCACTGGATCGTCTGGCCTGCAAGTGACTTCCCGCGCACCTCGGGTACACGCAACGTCATCAAGAACCAGATCG
>DATNDM010000353.1:0-5288 GCA_035553235.1 Pyrinomonadaceae bacterium
CCTTGATGCCGTCCACCTCGGCTATCTTTTGACCATTAGGATCGTAGGTCCAAATAGCTAAATCGATGCCGCGCTGGTCGACTGTGACTTCGGCGTATTGATCGAGAAGCAGATCGAGTTGATAAGAATGCACTTCGGTGCCTGAGATCTGGTGCTCGAAGTGTTTGCCAACCTCGAGCTTCGTGGTCTCGGAGTCGTTTGTGGTTGCGTCTGCCCATCCGTGTAACGCGGCGAGGCTAAGAACGAGGAAAAAGAGCCGGACGTGAAGTGAAACGCTTTGACGGAACATATGGACCTCCGAAGATGTAGCGTTTGTAGAGGACTAATTTTTTGTTTGACGACGCAAGCGACCCACGTTCGCAAGCCACTCTTTTAGGGAACGCGTAAACGAACAGCGATTTGGGCCAGAGGATCTTTTCAAAGCGATTAGCCACGAGTCGCACGAATCAAATCCGTGAAACCCGTGGCTACTTGAAAAAACAGCGAGTTGAATGGCAGTTAGTAATTGATGCTTCCAACTGCAGTGATTGTATAAGCTCCGGTTACGAAATTCTGCTCTACTACATAGCTGATCGTGCCGGTAGCGTTTGCAAAACGGCCGGTGCCGCCCGTGAAGCTGAAGTGTCCGGTACCGATGCCGGTGATCAGACTCTGTGAACCATCTGCCACGACGAAGGTCAGCTTGTCGCCGTTGGAAGCAGTCAGAGTGGCCTCGCCTGACGGGATGATCTGAGTCGGATCGTTAGGATCCGGGGTGAAAAAGACTTTGCCGAGCGTTGTAAACAGGCCGAGATGCGTGGCGTTGCCGGAGCCGGTTACGTCGATGCCGATGGGCTGGCCGGCGTCGTTCAGGATTGGAACAGCGACTCCGCCGCCGTTCAATGAAAAGGGACGTTCGGTTGCAGTTGCGACGACATTCCCCGCGAGGAGTGCAAGCGTAAGCATGAGAAGTTTAAGAGTGGCGAATCGTTTCATTGTCTTGTTTCTCCTTTCGAACATATTGCAAAGTTTTCTTTGCGTTTCGTCCTAAAGTGGCGGTGAATCGCAAAACGTCACACCTTTTTTTCGGGCGCGCTTCTCTGTGCAACCTCTGTGTTCTCTGTGTCTCTGTGGTGGATCAGCTTTGCTTCAAAAGTCAAAATTCATTGTGGATCGGGTCAGTACAGGGAGCGGTAGCGACCTGGTCAGTGATCCGCATGCGATAATTCTAATGATTCTTGATTCGTATGGTTTGACCAGGTCGCTACCGCTACTGACCCGATCCAAGCGCCATCCCGACTTTTGAGGCAAAGCGTGGTGGATTGATTCCGAGCAAACACACCACGGAGACACAGAGAACACAGACGTTGCACAGAGAAGCGGCCATCGTGACTTTCTCTCCAAAGCCCATCAGGGTGTATAAACGCAGCACAGAATCAAAGCGAAAGAGAGCATGAACGTGAACTCGAACCCGGGCGGTGCGCGATTATCAAGTGAAGAGGTGCGGCTGCTAAACGCATACTGGCGAGCCGCGAACTATCTTTCAGTTGGACAGATCTATCTCTACGACAACCCACTACTGCGCGAGCCGCTGACGCTCGCGCACGTCAAACCGCGATTGTTAGGACATTGGGGCACCACACCGGGCTTGAATTTTGTCTACGTTCATCTGAATCGCGTAATCAAGCTGCGTGATCTCAATGCGATTTACGTGACAGGCCCGGGACACGGCGGTCCAGGTCTGGTGGCCAACACCTATCTGGAAGGCACGTATAGCGAGTTCTATCCCAACATCAGTCAAGACGAAGCGGGAATGAAGAAGCTCTTCAAACAGTTTTCATTTCCGGGCGGCATTCCCAGTCACGTTGCTCCTGAAACTCCCGGCTCGATCAACGAGGGCGGGGAACTCGGTTACTCGCTCGCGCACGCATATGGCGCGGTCTTTGACAATCCGGATCTGCTGGCTGCTTGTGTTGTCGGCGACGGCGAAGCTGAGACCGGACCGCTCGCGACGAGCTGGCACTCCAACAAGTTCCTGAATCCCGCTCGCGACGGCGCAGTGCTGCCGATTCTGCATTTGAATGGTTACAAGATCGCGAACCCAACCGTGCTCGCCCGCATCAGCAAAGAAGAACTGACGAGTTTGCTAATCGGTTACGGACACAAACCTTATTTCGTCGAAGGCGACGAGCCGGAACCGATGCATCAACTAATGGCAGAGACGCTCGACACCATCCTCGACGAGATCGAAACGATTCAAGCGAATGCACGACAGAACGGCGTGACGGAGCGTCCGCAGTGGCCCATGATCGTCTTGCAGACGCCGAAAGGTTGGACTGGGCCAAAGTTTGTCGATGGCAAACCAGTGGAAGGAACGTGGCGTTCGCATCAAGTGCCGTTGTCGCAGCTTGCAGAGAATCCGGAGCACCTGCGCCTGCTGGAACAATGGTTGAAAAGTTACAAGCCGGAAGAACTGTTCGACGAGAATGGGAAGTTCAGAGACGAACTTGCTGAACTGGCGCCGCAGGGTGAGCGACGCATGGGCGCAAATCCGCATGCGAACGGCGGCTTGTTACTCAAGGATCTGCAACTGCCGGAATACGGCGCCTACGCGGTGAACGTGCCGCATCCGGGCACGGTCGAAGCTGAGGCAACGCGTGTGCTCGGTCGCTTCCTGCGCGACGTCATGAAGCTGAATATGGATCGAGGCAATTTCCGCGTGGTTGGACCAGATGAGACCGCGTCGAACCGGCTCGACGCGCTGTTTGAAGTTACCGATCGAGTCTGGGTTGCCGAAACTCTTGCGACTGACGAACACGATTCGCCGAACGGACGCGTGATGGAAGTTCTCAGCGAGCATCTTTGTCAGGGTTGGCTCGAAGGCTATTTGTTGACTGGTCGACACGGATTCTTCTCGTGCTATGAGGCTTTCGTTCACATCGTGGATTCGATGGTGAACCAACACGCAAAGTGGCTGAAGGTGACGCGTGAGATTCCCTGGCGCCGCCCGATCTCTTCTTTGAATTACCTGCTCACGTCGCACGTTTGGCGTCAGGATCACAACGGCTTCAGTCATCAGGACCCCGGCTTTATCGATCATGTCGTCAACAAGAAAGCTGATGTCGTGCGCGTCTATCTTCCGCCGGATGCGAACAGCTTGTTGTCAGTCGCCGATCACTGCTTACGGAGCCGCAACTACATCAATGTCATCGTTGCGGGTAAACAACCGGCGCTTCAGTATCTGAGTCTCGAAGCCGCGATGGCGCATTGTGCCGCAGGCATTGGGATCTGGGAGTGGGCCAGCAACGATGACGGTGCGGAACCTGACGTCGTGATGGCGTGCGCGGGCGACGTGCCTGCGCTCGAGACTTTATCCGCGGTCGATATTCTGCGGCAGCGTTTTCCTGAGCTTAAGATTCGGGTCGTGAACGTGGTCGATCTCATGACGTTGCAACCGCAAAGCGAACATCCTCATGGACTGTCTGACAAAGAGTTCGATTCACTCTTCACCACGAACAAACCGATCATCTTTGCGTTTCACGGTTATCCGTGGCTGATTCACCGACTCACGTACCGGCGTACGAATCACCGAAATTTGCACGTGCGCGGTTACAAAGAGGAGGGCACGACCACGACGCCTTTCGATATGGTGGTCCTGAACGACCTTGATCGTTTTCACCTCGTCATGGACGTTATTGATCGCGTTCCAAAGCTGGAAGCCATTGGCGCGCATGTGTCGCAGCAGATGCGCGACAAACGTTTCGAGCACAAGCAGTACATCTACGAACACGGCGAAGACATGCCTGAAATTCGCGACTGGAAGTGGCCCTACTAACCATGAACGTACTCGTTCTTAATTGCGGTAGCTCATCGGTCAAGTTCCAACTGATCGCCACCGATCTCGAGCGAATCGAGCAGGATGCCGATAAGCGTTTGGCCCATGGGATCATTGAACGCATAGGCGGCGCGGCCATCATTACGTTAACTGCGGAAGGCAATGCGCCGAAACGTTTCGCGGAGCCGGTTCGCGATACGCGCGCAGCCGTGGAGATGATTCTTCGTTGGGCCGTGTCGCAGGACTCTGGAGTTGCGGACGTCAACAGTGTTGCTGACGTTCATGCTGTTGGTCATCGCGTAGTACACGGTGGCGAACGCTTCACCAGCTCCGTACTGATAACCGATGAAGTATTGCGCGGCATTGAAGACTGCATTGAGCTCGCGCCGCTTCACAACCCCGCGAATATCCAGGGCATCCTCGCGGCGCGCACGGCTTTGGGCACTGCGCTGCCGCAAGTCGCCGTCTTCGATACGGCATTTCATCAAACACTGCCGGAACATGCGTTCCTTTACGCTCTGCCGTATCAACTGTATCGACGTCATCGCATTCGCCGTTACGGATTTCACGGCACCTCGCATCGGTATGTGGCCTATCGTTATCGGAAACTGAAAGGAATTCCGCGCGAGGCGACAAACATACTCACCCTGCACCTCGGTAATGGTTGCTCAATCGCGGCGATCAAAGACGGCAACAGCATCGATACGTCGATGGGATTCACGCCGTTGGAAGGACTGGTGATGGGTACGCGTTCGGGCGATCTCGATCCATCGATCGTCGATCTGATCGGCGCCAAGGAAGGTTTGTCGGCACATGAAGTCGAAACCGTGCTGAACAAGCAATCGGGATTGCTGGGTATCTCGGGATTGACCGACGACATGCGCGAGTTGCTTGCCGAAGCACATGAGCACGACGATCGTCGCGCACGGTTGGCGATTGAAATCTTCTGCTATCGCGCACGCAAGTATATCGGTAGCTATCTGGCTGCGATGAACGGTGCCGAGGCTGTCGTCTTCACTGGCGGAATCGGGGAAAACTCCGCGGAGATTCGAGCCAGGATTTGTGGTGAGCTTAGTTTCTTCGGCGTGGAAATCGATCCGGATCTGAACTCAAAGCACGGCGCCGATAAGGGCGGGCAGATCAGCAACGACAACTCTCGCGTCGCAGTTTTCGTCATCCCCACGAACGAAGAGTTACTGATCGCGCGCGACACCGTGCGCGTCGTGAGCGGCGCACCCAAGCGCTTCTAAAATCTCAGCCACAAAAAGCACAAAAGGCACAAAGGTAAATCCTGATACGATTTTTTGGGCTCGAATAACAAAAATTCGTTGACATTTACCTGATTTAGGAGCATTAATCACCCCGTAATCGCGGCGCGCTCGCGCCACCTTAGTTCAAAACCCGCTCCATCAAACTGCTGCGTGTGCCTCGGTGCCGTCCGAGGTCGCGGCCTAACCGTAGTCTACCTTCGAAG
>DATNDM010000354.1:0-3942 GCA_035553235.1 Pyrinomonadaceae bacterium
CCGAAGCATTCGTTAATGAGAGATTTGCGTGAGCGGGCTACTCCGCGGTCATACTCGGCGTGCCGTAATCCCACTTCGCCGGGTCGCGTTCGATGTAAACATACTTCCACGGGTACAAAGAACCTGAGTTCGGATACATGCCTTTCACGTAAGGTTTCTTCAACCAATTCACCGCGGTTGTATCAATCGGAATGATCGGCTGGTTATCGAGCAGGTAAGCTTCCGCCTTTGCCAGCAATTCGTAGCGTTTTTTGTGATCGAGAGTGCGATTGGCTTCATCAAGCATCGCTATATATTTTTGATCGACCCAGCCGGTACCGTTGTCGCCCGACGTGTAGAAGAGACCCAGGAAAGTGAAAGGGTCCATATAATCTGCGCCGAACGCTCCGCGCGCAAAGCCCTTGTATTCAAGTTTGGCGCGCTGATCAAGGAAGGTCTTCCACTCCATATTCCTGAGGCCCACAGTAATGCCGAGATTCTGTTTCCACTGTGCCTGCATCCATTCGGCGACCGATTTGTTTGCTGCCTGGCTGTTGTAGATAAACTCGACCTGGTCCACCGGAAACTTCGGACATGAAAAACTGCCGTCCGAGTTTTGCACGACAGGATAACCAGCCTCACCGAGCAACCTGCGCGCTTCCACCGGATTGAACGCAGCGCCTTTCGGCTGCGGGTAATCACCAAACGCTCCTTCCGGCGTGAATGCGGTGAGTGGTTTTACGATCCGGCGCCAGTTCGCATACGCTTCCTTATCGATCGCGAGATTGAACGCCTTTCTAACCTTCACGTTGTCCAACGGAGGTTTAGTGGTGTTCATGATCAAGTAATCGATCGCGGCTTCCGCGCGATCCATGTAGTCTTTCTTCTGCCTGATGACGTGCAGCCACGGATTCGGCACCGCATGGTTGAAGACTGCATCGAGCTCGCCCACTTTGTAAAGATTCATCACCGTCGCGTTGTCGAGAATCGGATAGAAGTGGAGCTCGTCGAGCTTGACGTTCGCGGCGTCCCAGTACATCGGATCCTTTTCGAGAATGATCTTGTCGTACGGCACCCACGTCTTCATCTTGAATGGACCACAAGTGACGATATGCTCCGGCTGCGTCCATTGCTCGCCCCATTGCTCAACTACTTTGCGCGGCACGATCCGAAAAACCTGGTACGCGAGTAAACCCAAAAAGAATGGCGCCGGTTGTTTCAGGTAGAGCCGCACCGTGTACTTGTCGACAGCTTCAACACCGAGATCCTCGGGTTTCACGGGAACGAACTCTTTGCCGGCCACAGCCGCTTTCATTTTTGGGTTTTCTGCAAGCGCCTGGGTGCGCGACTTCTCATCACCCGGAAGCGTGAGTCGCAACGGCGCGTGCATCTGATGGTGAAAAGCAGTGTCCGCATCGGGAGTCGTCCAGTTTGGATCGGGCGGGTACTCATTTTTCGCCTGATCGATTGGACTGCTGGAAAGTGGTTCCGGTGCCGGGTTCTCCTCGAAATCTCTGGCCAGAAGAAACTGGCCGGTCTGCTTGTCGCGTACGAAGACCTGCTGTTCGTTAACGGCCTGCGCGTTTTTCAAATACAAAGCAAACGTAACATTGCGAGAGGCCGTCTTCTTGTCGAGTGCGCGTCTGAAACTGTAGACGAAGTCGTTCGCGTCGATCGGATCGCCGTTGGACCAGCGGCCAGTGTTGCGCAGGTGAAAGGTAAACTCGGATGAATCGTTATTGATGTGCCAGCGCTCTGCTAACGCAGGCTCAGGCTCGAGGTTCTTCGGGTTGTATTCGACCAGACCTTCGTACAGCGCCATGTAGATTCTGGCTTCAGGTTGGCCGTTACTGATTGCCGGATCGAGTGACGCGGGTTCGTCACCGGTGACGTAGCGAAAAATGTTGCGCGCGGGCGGAGTTGTTGTGCCGAAAAACGCTTCGTTACTGGAAGCAACCGAGCACGAGTACGATGAGAACGCTAGGGAAACCAGCAAGACGAGTCCAACAATCTGTCTAAACTTGCCACTATTCATCGGAAACCTCCGACTCACCGCCAACAACTTGTGTTCAAGCGCGAGTTACGAGGAGACTCGCAAGAAGAGACGAGGGCAAATTAGCACGCGATGAAAGCTTTAATCAAGGAATCTTGCAAAAACTGTAAACCCTGTCTACAACTTAACTCCGTAGCCAAGGCCGTCGCCAACGGCTAACACTTCGGCGATTAACTCTGGATGGTTGATGAAGTAAGGATTGAACTCGCGCAGTCCCACGGTCGAGCTTGCCATATCGCCTGTCGCCACCTTTCCACCCCACAGCAGATTATCGACAATAACGACACCCCCACTCCGCAAACGCTGCAGACCGAGATCGAGATAGTGTGAGTATTCTTCCTTCACTGCGTCGATGAACAGCAGATCGAAAGTCTCTTCGAGATTCGGCATCACTTCCAGCGCCTTGCCGTTCTCGATCTCAACTTGATCCAACACGCCCGCGCGGTTCAGGAAACCTGTCGCCGCGTGAATCATCTCGTCGTTCGGCTCGATCGTCACGACGCGGCCTTTCTCACCCATGCCGCGCGCGAGATGAATCACGGTGTATCCGATCGCCATTCCGATCTCGAGCGCCTTGCGAGCACCGGAAATGCGCGCGCTGATCTCCACGAAGCGCGCCACTTCGCGATCCGCAATCGGCACGCGATGCTCGGCGGCGTACGCCTCCATCTCCGCGAGCAGCGGATCGTTCTGACTCAGCAGCCCGTCGAGGTATTCAGCTTGTTCGGGTTGGATGATTGCGTCGATTTTAGCTTTCATATGACAAACCTGGTATCCGCAGATTACGCAGAGTCAAATATGTCTGCGTAATCTGTGGATGGTTTTACGTCAACTGTCGGGATTATCCTGCGCGTCGCCCGACACTGAAACATAACGGCGCCCGAGCCCGAGCTGTCTTAATTTATGCTGCAGCGACTGGCGGTGCATGTCCAGAATCTCAGCCGCGCGTGTCACGTTTCCCTGAGTGTACTCCAGACAGCGACTGATGTAACGTCGCTCAAACTCGCGGCGATCTTCGCGAAAGTCGGCCGTGAACGGCACTCGCAAACCGTCGGTTTCGGCATCGCTGCCTTCGATGATGCCGTCCTTCGAGATTCCCGCGGTGATCTCGTCGGGCAAGTCTTTGGGTGCGATCTCGTCGCCATCGGCCATGATTACGGCCCGATCAATCGTGTTCTTCAGTTCGCGTACATTGCCGGGCCAGTTGTATTCCATGAGTCGCCTGAGCGCGCCCTGGCTGAGTGAGCGCTGCGGCAACTCATAGCGTTCGGCTGCGAGACGCGTGAAGGTTTCGACCAGCACCGGAATGTCTTCACGACGCTCACGAAGCGGCGCGATCTCGACCGTCACCACACGCAGACGATAGAAGAGATCAGCGCGGAAGTTACCGTTGGCGATCTCCTGTTCGAGTGGACGATGCGTCGCGCTCACGATGCGGACGTCAACCGGAATCGATTCGTTAGCACCGAGACGCTCGATGCGTCTTTCTTCAAGCGCGCGCAGCAGTTTTGCCTGCACGTTCGAGCTCATGTCGCCGATTTCATCAAGGAACAACGTGCCGCCGTCTGCCTGTTCAAACTTCCCTTCCCGACGCGCGGCGGCGCCCGTAAACGCGCCTTTCTCGTGTCCAAACAACTCCGATTCGATGAGCTCTGAAGGAAGCGCCGCGCAATTGACCGCGACGAAAGATGCATTGCGGCGCGCGCTGTTACGCTCGTGCAACTCGCGCGCGACGAGCTCTTTGCCTGTACCTGACTCGCCGCGGACAAGCACGGTCGCATCAGTCTCCGCGACTTTGTCGATCATGGCGCGCACTTTCTGCATCGCGTCGGAATTGCCGATGAGTGCGCCACGCGCGGAGCGTTCGACTTCGATCCGGCGGCGCAGTGAATAGTTCTCGCGGCGCAGTT
>DATNDM010000355.1:0-3929 GCA_035553235.1 Pyrinomonadaceae bacterium
TATTTAACTTCGATTTCGTCATCGCAGTCGTCACTTTGCCTTTCGGAAAGACACTTTCGATTAAGGCAGACTGGGCAACCGTCGTGCCGATAAAAACCCCTGAATTTTGAGAATTTCCTAGTCTCGAGGTGTGCGGTTGAACCACAAGTGCGCGCCAGCGAGCAGTCCGGTGAGGTCGCGGAAGGGCCCAATTAATGGTCGAACTGCGGATTAGACCGCCTCGACGCCGGTTTCCGTCACTTTGTACTTTAGCCCGCACCGACCACAGGATGTAATCGGCTCCCCGCCCGGTTTTAAAGTTTGCCCACAAAAACATACCCAACCGCCGTGCCGTGCCGGGTTTCCGTAAACCAGCTCATGAGGACGAACATCATGAGTTACGACTGCGCCGGCTCCGATGAGACAACGTTGGCCGAGCCTGACGCCGCAAACGATAGTTGCATTTGCGCCGACAGTTACTCCTTCTTCGAGCCACGTTTCGACGGGTATCCACTCAGCATCTCGACTCCGCGGAGTCAGATCGTTAGTCAGCACGGCGTTTGGACCAAGAAATACGTTGTCCGCTACATGCACATGCTGCCAAACGCAAACTCCGTTTTTAATGGTTACGTTGTTGCCAATCGTGACGCCGCTCTCGATAAAAGCATGATCGCCGATGTTGCAGTGAGAACCGATAACAACGTCCTTCAGTACATGAGCAAACGCCCATATGCGAGTGCCCGCGCCAATCGCATCTGTTTCAACTAGGGCTTTATCGTGGATGAATGGTGGTTCTTCCAGGGTACCCATCGTGTCAACTACAGTGAGTGTCTGTCAATTGAACTGTAAAATAAACACGGAAATACCCATCAGTTTTTTACTCTGATCCGTGTTATCCGTGTAAGCGGTGGCTTAAATTCTAAGCCCTGCTGCGGCGCTTCATTATCAGGTAGCCAACGGCGATTACAATAACGAGAATGGCTACGATCATCATCCAGTCAAATCGCATCGATCGGGGGTGCTCCTTTGACAGATTTATCGAGCTGTTTCAAGACACCTTAGCTTAATTAGTTGCGAACCGGCAAACGCGGAAACTGCGTCGGCGTCGAGGAACTGTTCTGCTTCGCCTTCAACGACTCCGCGTAATGATAGATAACGCGGTCCTTGTCGGGCACCAGGCCCACTACCTCAACCTCGTTCTTGATCACTGCGGCGAACTGTTTGTTGCCCTTCACGACTGCGTCGTCGCCCTTCTTGAATCCCCAGACCAGCGCCGCCGGCGCCGTGTAGGGAAAGATGAGCGCCGTCGTAGCCGCCGCGCCCGCTGCCAACATCCCCGTGCGATTTCCGCCCTCAGCCGCCGCGCTTAACTGCACCGGAATCTTTGTCCCGTCAATGGCGATGATGCGTTCCATTTCGAAAGTCAATGCCCCCGCGCGACCGAAATTGCCGGCTTTCTTCACGCGCACAATCCTGGCGCGCGCAATCGTCCCGCGCGGGATGATCAAAGCGTCGTCGATAATGACGGGCTTTGCTACTGAGAATGCGATCGTGTTGTTGACTTTGAAGTCCGCGGACGAGATTGGATACAGCGTCTCGACGATAATCGCTGCGCCCGGCTGCAACTTGACCGTTTTGACTATCGAAGGTGTATTTGCCGCGGCTTCGGGAAGATTGGGCGGCCCGTTCGGCACCACTGACATCACCTGCAAAACATTCTCCGGCACGCCGCGCCGCTGCAGATCGTCGAGCACCGGGGGGAAAATATCGAAGTTGCACGACGTCGTGAGAATGGTAGCGATGATGAGGTCCGATCTCATTCCCTTGTGAACCATCGACAGCACGTCGCGGTTAGTCAGGATGCGGGCGGCGCGGCCCTGGGTTTTGGGGACTTGCCCGAACGCACCGGTGGAAGTCGTAAAAACCAGAGCGACGACGATAATCAACCAGCGTTTCCACTTCATAATCGGACTCCTGGCGTGCGCGCAGACTTGTCGGGTAGAAGACTGTCCGCAAGCAATGTGCCGGGAAAAAAGCTGGAAAACTGAGTGGATTGTACGTTTTAGGTGGGCGCTCAGACACAACTGCTCGCCAGCGAGCAGTCGATTATCAGCCGCGGACTAACGCGGATGAACGCGGATCTGCGTTTATCAGCGTCGATCCGCGGCCAGACTCACGGTTTCCAATTCCGTCAGCACGCCTTTCTCGAGGTGCATCTGTTCGGACGCGAAGCTCGCGGCGTGTGGGTCGTGCGTGACGAGCATGATGGTTTTGTTCAACTCGTGGTTCAGGGTTGACAGGATTTGCAGGATCTCTTCGCCGGAGCGGGCGTCAAGGTTGCCGGTCGGCTCGTCCGCCAGAATCAGGTTCGGGTCGGTAACGATTGCGCGGGCGATGGCGACGCGCTGCTCCTGGCCGCCGGAGAGTTGCTTTGGTTGATGATGCATGCGGTCGCTGAGTCCGACCAGGTCGAGTGCGGTCTCGACGTTCTTACGTCGCTCGGCTTTCGACAGCTTGGTCAACAGCAACGGCAGCTCGACGTTTTCAAACGCCGTCAACACGGGCACGAGATTGAAGGTCTGAAAGATGTAGCCGATGTGCGTGTTGCGCCACACGGCGAGTTGGCTCTCGCTCATGCGCGTCAGCTGCGTACCCAGCACGTCGACTTCGCCTGAGGTCGGACGATCGATTCCCGCCAGCAGATTGAGGAGCGTCGACTTGCCCGAGCCGCTCGGTCCCATCAACGCCAGAAAGTCGCCTTCATGTAGCTCGAGATCGACGTTGTCCAGAGCGACGACTTCAAAGCCATCGCGATTGAAACGCTTACTCACGTTGCGTACTCGCACTATCACTTCAGACATGTTGTTTTCCTCAAACTGTTATCCGCAGATTTCGCAGAGTAAATTAATCTGTGTAATCTGTGTAATCTGTGGATAAACTCATTGAACTTTGACTCGATCTCCGTCGCGCAGCTTATCGACCCCGGCTACCGCGACGGACTCGTTGCCACTCAATCCATCGAGAACTACGTAAGCGTCGCCGGATTCTTCTCCGGTGCGGATTGTTCGTTGCTCAACCTTGTTTCCCTTGACGACGAACACAAACGAGCTGTTGTCTTGCTTCACGACCGCGGTTTTCGGCACGAGCACACGCGCGCTCGATCTGTTTTCAGTTGTCGGAGCTTTGTCGGCGAGGAAGTTGACGCGCGCGTTCATCTCCGGTCGCAGTTGCTCGGTCGGATTTTCGACCTTGACCTTCACCTGGACCGTCGACTTCGCGCGGTTTGCTTCCGGCGCGATCTCTTCGATGAAGCCTGTGAAGCGAAGATTCGGATACGCTTCGGGAACAATCTCGGCCCGTTGCTGCGGCTTCAGACGCGCGAAGTCAGTCTGGCTGATGTCGAGTTCGACTTGTAAGTCCGTTAGATCAGCGAGATCGACAACCGACGTGCGTGCACCCGAACCGCCGAACGCTGATGGACTGACCATCTCACCGCGCTCGACGATGCGCTCGAGGACGGTTCCGGTAACGGGCGCTTTGATCTCGGTGGCGGCGAGTTGCGTGTTGGCGTAATCGAGCGCCGCGCGCATTTGCTGGACTTGTGCTTCAGCGGCACGGATTTCTTCTTTGCGCGGGCCGATGTCAGTCATCGTACTCGATTGTTGTGCGGCCTGAAGTTGTGCGGCGGCGCTGTCGCGGTTCGCGAGTGCGCGATCGTATTCAGCTTTCGAAGAGACGCCGGAGCGGTACAGTGATTCGGTGCGCTGGTATTCGGCTTCGGCGTTCTTCAGGTTTGCTTCGGCTTGCAACACGGCGGCTTTGTCTTTCAACTTTTCTTCCGGACGCGAGCCGGTTTTTAGACGATCGAGTTGTGCTTGTGCGGCGGCGAGGTTCGCCTGCGCCTGATTGACTTGCGCGCGAAACTCGCTGTCTTCGAGCCGGACGAGCAC
>DATNDM010000356.1:0-2947 GCA_035553235.1 Pyrinomonadaceae bacterium
GTCGCGGTTGATAGTCCACAAGAAAGTTTACAAACAGTTCGTCGCGAAGCTCGTCGAGAACACGAAAGCACTCCGCGTCGGCAACGGCGCCGATCCGAAGACCGATGTTGGACCAGTCATTAACAACGACGCCGTCGAGAAGATCATGAGTTACATCCGCATCGGACGTAACGACGACGGCGCGACACTCGCCTGCGGCGGCAAACGACTTACGAAGGGCGACTACGCGAACGGTCATTTCATCGAGCCGACTGTGTTCACTGACGCGACTCCCGACATGCGTATCTCCCAGGAAGAGATCTTTGGGCCGGTAACCACTGTGATTCCGACCAACTCGCTCGAAGACGCGGTCCAGACCGCGAACGGCGTTCGCTACGGTCTCTCGGCAGCGATCTACACACGTGACGTCAATCGCGCGTTCAAAGCCATGAACGAGATGTACACGGGCATCTTCTACGTGAACGCTTCCACGATCGGCGCAGAAGTGCACCTGCCGTTTGGCGGCACCAAGGCAACCGGCAACGGTCATCGCGAAGCAGGAACTCAGGTGTTGGATATCTTTTCTGAGTGGAAGTCGATCTATGTCGACTTCAGCGGCAAACTGCAACGCGCCCAGATTGACCAGCTCGAGTCGCCACAATAGATTTTGAGCCGCGGATAAACGCGAATGAACGCAGATCTGCGTTTATCTGCGGAAATCCGCGGCTAAATATTCCCCCGGAGAAAAAAATGATTGTTGGCCTGCCCAGAGAGATTAAAGACAACGAATATCGCGTCGGACTGACTCCCGCCGGCGTGCGCGCGCTTAAAGACACGGGTCATGACATCAGGGTTGAGACGAACGCCGGCGCCGGTTCCGGCTTTGAAGATTCACTCTACGAACGCGCCGGAGCGACGATTGTGGGCACGGCTGACGAAGTTTGGGCCAGCGCCGAGATGATCGTGAAAGTGAAGGAGCCAATCGCGCCGGAATATCCGCGCATGCGCGAGGGCCAGTTGCTCTTCACGTACCTGCATCTCGCACCGGATCACGAACTGACTGAGGAGCTGATCAAACGCAAAGTCACCGGCATTGCTTACGAAACAATCACCGATCGCCGCGGCACGCTGCCGTTGCTGACGCCGATGTCGGAAGTCGCGGGACGCATGGCGATCCAGGTTGGCGCACACTACCTCGAGAAGATGAGCGGCGGGCGCGGTATTTTGTTGGGTGGTGTTCCGGGTGTCCCGGCGGCGCGCGTCGTGATCATCGGCGGCGGCGTCGTTGGCACAAACGCGGCGAAGATCGCGGTCGGCATGGGCGCACACGTCACGATCATCGATAACAATCTCGATCGACTGCGTGAGCTCGACGACATTTTCCTGTCCAAGATTTCAACGCTCGCTTCGAGTGCTTACATGATCCACGACGCGATCTCACAGGCTGATTTGATCATCGGCGCCGTGCTCGTGCCCGGCGCAGCGGCGCCGAAGCTCGTCACGCGCGGGATGCTGAAAGACGTGCCGAATGGTGCTGTGATCGTCGACGTCGCGGTGGATCAGGGCGGCTGCATCGAGACGTCGCACCCAACGACGCACTCGAATCCGACGTTCTATGTCGAAGGCGTGTTGCACTACTGCGTCGCTAACATGCCAGGCGCGGTCCCACGCACGTCGACGTTCGCATTGACGAATGCCACGCTGCTTTACGCGCTGAAACTCGCGAACAAAGGTTTCTTCGCAGCGATCGCGAACGATCCGGGTCTGAAAGAGGGCGTCAATACCTACGCCGGCCACTGCACCTACGAGGCCGTGGCAACCGCGCAAGGAATCCCATATTCACCACTCGACAACTTGATAAATCGAAACTAGACCACAAGAAGCACAAAGCGGAACACAGAGAGCACAAAACAAATCCGTGTTTATCCGTGCAGATCCGTGGTTAGTTTTGAAATGCACCCAAGCAAAATTTCGGGTGAGACGGGCTTCGCGAGGAATGCATTGACCTGCTCAGACTCGTCCGTTGTGTTCTTCGGATCCAGCGCACTGAGCAGGATGATCGGCAAATGCGCGAGGTGCTTGCTGTTTCTCACGAACCGGCACAACTCGTAACCATCGATGTTCGGCATCAACGCATCCGTCACGATCACGTCCACTCGCCTAATCAACAAAAACTTCATCGCCTCCAACCCATCGCCCGCCGAGACCACCGCATAGCCCGCGCGCTCCAGCACCACCTCGAGATATCGCCGCAAAGCGGGGTCGTCTTCCACCAGGAGTACAAAGCGACGCGTCTCGGGCGGTTGCGCCGAGTGCAGTCGATCGCCTCCTGATATTTCGATTTGATCCAGTTCGATCATATCGTGAGCTTAGACTTTCGAGGGCCGTGAGGGCTCTGAACGTCGGGCTGAGCCGGGGTGGCTCGCGTCAAGCAGGTTAGCCTGCCAGTGTGAGGTTTGTCAATGTTTTGCTCAGTTGGCCGCGGGGCGGTCAATGAATGCGCGATGCCAGAGTTCGAGGCCTAAAAGCTGGAAAACCTGGAGATTGTAGTCCTCGCGACCCGAAAAGTTCGCGTCCAGCACCCGTTTCACTTCGGCCGGACGGAAGATTCCGCGGCGCTTCACTGTCTCCTCTGACAGCAGGTCTGCGATTAACGGGCGCAACGGCCCGCGCAGCCATGACCTGATCGGCGCGCCGAAGCCGGCCTTGCGCCGCCAGATGACGTCCTTCGGCAGCACCGCTTCCAGCGCGCGCTTCAGCACGTATTTCCGCTTCAGCCCGCGCAGCTTCAAACGCGGCGGCATGCGCGCGCTCATCTCGATCATCTCGCGGTTCAGAAACGGTACGCGCACTTCGAGATTCGCCGCCATCGACGTTTTGTCGGTCGTCATGAGATTGAGACATGGCAAAAACGTCTTCAGATCGACATACAGAAGCTGATTCAGCGGCGCGGCGTTCTGCGCCCGCG
>DATNDM010000357.1:0-2978 GCA_035553235.1 Pyrinomonadaceae bacterium
GAGTACAACGTGGCGCCGCAGGTGTTCAATCAAGTGATGCCGCCGCAGACGGCGGCGCGCCTGCGAGCGATCATGGGGCTCGTGACGGGTGGTCCGAGTGGGACGGCGCGCGGCGTGTTTGCACCAGTGAAAGCGGCGGGAATTAACACTGGCGGCAAGACGGGAACGGCGCAGAAAGTCCAGCCGGTTTACGATCCGAAGACAGGCGAGCCGAAGACGCAACACAAAGTTGAGCGTGATAACAAGGGCAACATCATTCGCGAGTACGACGAAGTAATCATGGACAACGATAACCCGCGGATCGACGGCTGGTTTCTCTGTATCGCCCCGCTCGAGAAACCGCAGCTCGCGATGGCCATCATCGTCGAAGGCGGTGGCTACGGCTCGCGCTCCGCCGCGCCCATCGCGGCCGCACTCGTCTTGAAAGCGAGGGACCTCGGATATTTCAAATAGTTTTGGCCGCGGATGAACGCGGATTTACGCGGATGAAGAATAGGGCGTCATCACATTTACTGATTCTGTTATTGATCATCGGCCTCGAGGTCACAGGCTACTTCGCGGTCCATCGCGCCGGCCTACTGCGTGGCTACGAGACATCGATCATCGGCGCGGTGCGCGACTTGATGTTGTATCTTCCGCTGATCGTGATGGTCCTCTGGCTGTCACGTAACAAGCGCTTCGCCGGCAACTGGATCCTCTTCACCACTGCGATTCTACTCTTCTCGTTCGGCATGTTGATTCAGTATCGCCTCTACAGCGATCCGGAATACAACGCGCGCAACAAAGCCCAGGCCCGTGAAGACAAGATGCAGGCGCTGCGCACGCGCTACATCATGGAGAACTACGATCCGGTCAAGAAGCAGTTGATGGGCCTGCCGCCAACGCCCGCGCAGCCCATCGACATCGATCAGCTTCCGAAGAAAGAGTCGAACTATTCGCTCTGGAACGCGATGACCTCGAGTTACACCTGGATCCCAATCTTCTCTTTCCTTGCTTTCGCGATCGCCTACTCGATGTGCGCGCGCGACGGGTTCCTTTTATGGCTACAGCGCAACAGTTTCATCATCGTCCTGTTAACGCTCGTGCCGCTCGCAGCCGCTGTCGTGACGTCGAGCGCCGGTAAAGCACTCGGCAACATGACGCCGTGGGAACCATCGAAGATTCCCTTCCTCGTCGGGTTCGCCGGCATTCTGACTGCCCGCTACAAAGATCTCGCGGAAACTTACTGGGGCATTCCACGCGCGCGCGACATCGTGCCGCTGCTCGTCATGGCGGTATTGCCATTCATTCCCTTCTTCGCGCTCAAAGACTTCGGTCAGATGCTGATCTTCAGCGGCGCTTACACGACGCTCTATCTCGTCGCCGTGCGTCGCTGGCCGCAGTTGTTGTTGTTCGTCGGTTCCGTCGTGATCGTCATCGCGATTCTCGTCGTCGGCGCGCTGCCGCGCGACATCCAGGAGAAAGTGCCTTTACTGCCGACAATCGCACGTCCGATCAGTGCTGCGCTTCCTTCTCGCATTCAGCAGCGGTTTCATCTGTGGCTTGACGGTTTTGATCCACCGTCGCCGGAAGTCTCGTGGTGGAAGAAAGACTACGAAGACGCGCTGTCCAGAGATCCGAGACTCAAAGAACTGGCCGAGCAAAGTCCCGCGATGCAGAAGACTGTCAACGTCGACATCTGGTTTGACCGTCTCGCGTTTCAACCCGCGCAGGCGCAGTTTGGCATCGATTCCGGGGGCACGACGGGCCGCGGCTTCGGACTCGGTTTTCCCGAAGTCATTCCGATTGCCGACTCAGACTACGTGTACGCTGCAATCGCTGAAGAAACCGGTCTCGCAGGTGGCGCCGTGATCATCCTCGCTATCATCATTTTCGTGGTCGCAGGGGTTCGCACTTCGCTGGAGGCGCGTGATATGTTTACGAAGCTGTGCGCAGCAGGTCTAACAGCATTTGTAGGTTTCCAAGCAATGGTCAACATTGGCGGTATTTTGAGAGCTTTACCGATGACTGGAATCACCCTCCCGTTCGTGAGCCACGGTGGTTTTAGTCTGATTACAAGCTTTGCGATGTTGGGAATGCTGATGGCATTTTCAAACCGAAACGCCCGCGACAGGGTCATACTGGATAGGCCGGTGGCTAAGAGTTCTTCTCCCCTTAAGCTGGAGGCTGTGCAATGAGCGACGAAACCAAAACCTTGCAGGTCCAATCCGCAGCCCTGACGGATCGCGGCCTGAACGAGCGTCGGCCACTGAATGAAGACGCCTTCTTGCACGACCCGCAGCGTTCGATCTTCGCTGTAGCGGATGGCGTCGGGGGCGCCGAAGCCGGTGAAGTCGCATCATCGACAGCGATCGAAGTGCTCGACGAAGCATTTCGTCACCAGACTGACGGCGCTGACATCGAAGACCTGATGGAGCTCGCGATTCAACGCGCCAACGCGTCGATCCACCAGATGGCCCAGGAGCACGCGAAATTTTCAATGATGGCGACGACGATCGTCGCGCTGCATATCAAGGGCGACGTCGCTACGTTTGGCCACGTCGGCGATTCCAGACTTTATCGACTCACACCTGATGGACAACTGCATCGCGAAACTGAAGACCACTCGATCGTCGAAGAAGAGGTGCGTGCGGGACGCATGACGCCGGAACAGGCGGCGTATCATCCGAGCAAGAACGTGATCAGTCGTGCACTCGGCGCCGAGCAAGGCGTCGAAGTCGACATGAAAGTGATGGAGGTCGAAGACGGCACGGAGTTTCTACTCTGCACCGACGGCATCACGCGTCACATTTCCGATAACGAGTTGCGGCAGTTGATGGTGGTCAGTAAGGACCTTGACGAGCTTTGCAGCGAGTTGAAGCGACGTTGCTACGAGCGCGGCGCTGAAGACAATCTCACGGTGATTGCGGTGCGCGTCGGCGAACAACTTCAAGCCGGCGAACGCTCTGCGGATCTCGAACCGACGATCACTCCCGAAA
>DATNDM010000358.1:0-3452 GCA_035553235.1 Pyrinomonadaceae bacterium
GAATCGGCTGGCAGGTAACGTTGAGCGATCGCTATCTCTCCAATCCGCCGGGCGGCGCCAAACAAAACGACCTCTTACTCACGACTGGTCTGAAGGTAAAGCTCGGCACAATCAAATAGCACACGCTGTCGCCCGCTTCGCAGGGTCGCCTGTACAAATTACCAGTAGAGTTCAGCGAGATGGCATTACAGAATCGCACCACTCCTGATCCATCGATGAAGGCACGTAATGTTTAGACTGCTCAAACAGATCAAGGTGCTTGTTCTTTGCGGGGCCGCGCTAGGTGTGGTCTGCACGTTTGGAAAATTTCGACGTCGCCGGCTGGAATGAACCTGCTAACCAAACGGGTGGTGATTACTTCGACTGGCAATCGCTGCCTGATGGCCGGCTCGCCATCAGTCTTGGAGATGCCACCGGTCATGGAATCGGTCCGGCGCTCGTCAGTGCTCTGTGCCGTGCATACGCGCGGGCCAGCCTCGTGGTCGACGATGAGCATCACGAGGTACTCGATCGTCTCAATCGTCTGCTCGCCGACGATCTGTCTGCGAATCGCTTTGTCACGTTCGCACTGGTTTTTCTTGATCCGAAGAAATCAGACGTCGAGATTCTATCGGCGGGTCATGGGCCGATTCTCTGGTACAAGCACGCCACTCAGGAAATTGAAAACCTCGAAGCCCAGGGCATTCCTCTCGGAATGATTTCAGGAGTTAGCTATGAGAAAGCACTCGTGAGACGGCTGGCGCCGAACGACATGATCGTCATGGTCACCGATGGGTTTTACGAATGGGAAAACGCAAAAGGGGAGGAGTTTGGCGTGCAAAGACTGGAAGCAGTACTCCGGCAGGCGCAAGAGTGTACGGCGGACGAAGTTATAGCTCGGCTCCGGTTTTCAGTTGAGGACTTCTGTGGCGGCACTGAACAGAAAGACGATCTGACAGCGGTTGTGATCAAGCGAAGAGCGGTGACGACAGCGGCCGAGGAACTGTACGACTCATCCGTGTTATCCGTGGCTAGTGTCAGTTGAATTTAGGAAATCAGGCCGAGTCTCAAGCAGTACCTGATGAGTTCCGCGGTAGTGTCAACGCCGAGGGATTGCATGATTTCATATTTATGCGATTCGGCGGTCCTGGTTGATATTTTGAGTTCGGCCGCAACCTGTCTCATCGTCAAACCCTGACTGATCAAGTACAGCACCTCGCGTTGGCGGGGAGTGATGGTCTTCTGAGCATGCCTGGTTTTGGATTCGGGCGGCAGCGTCGTAATCAGCGGTGAAATGTAAGTGTTGCCGTGGGCCACTTCGCGAATCGCCGTAATCAGTTCCTCGCCCGCCGCTTGTTTGAGAATATAACCTGAGGCTCCACAGCGCAGCGCTTCAGCGACGAGTGTCGCATCATTGTGCATAGTCAGGAAGATGATCCTTGCTTCGCTGCCTCGTCTCGTGATTTCACGTACGGCATCAAAACCATTCAGGACAGGCATCGAGATATCCACCAAAATCACGTCTGGGTTCAACTTGAATGTCATGTCGATGAGCTCCCTGCCGTTCGCGACCGTGGCGAGCAGTTCAAACTCATCGCGCAAAAGACTCTGCAGTCCTTCGGCGAACATCAGATGATCATCGGCAAGTAGCAATCGTATTCGGTTCATTTTCTAGTTCGCTAAAGGAACACACGCCACCAATGTGGTGCCGCGCTCCGGTGCTGAGTGAATTTCGCAGCTACCGCGCAGCAGACGCAGCCGCTCTTCAACACTTACCAGTCCGATGCCGCCGCCTTGTTTGAAAGTTTCGACGTTGAAGCCTCTGCCGGAATCTGACACTCGCAGCTCCAACACGCCATCAGATCTCGTCAGCGAGATTGCAGCCGACCTCGCCCCGGAGTGTCGAGAAACATTTCGCAGCGCCTCGAGCACGACACGGTAGAGGCAGATAGATACGTCGAATGGTAATCGCTCAGCACCAATCTCAGCCGTGAGCTTGACGTCGATCAGTTCTTCTTCTTTGAAATTGCGGATGTAAGACTCGAGCGCGGTGACCAGCCCGAGATGTTCGAGAACTTCCGGGTGTAACTGGTGTGACAACGTACGAACATCGTTGGTGAGTTCGTTGGCGGTCTCCCGCAATTGGTCCAGTTCTGTAACTAACGACGTTTCGGGCAGGGGCAGTTTTCTCTTGAGCTGGCTGATACTCATCGAGAGCGTCGCGATCTTTTGATTTAGATCATCGTGCAGCTCACGTGAAATGCGACGTCGTTCGGCCTCCTGAGCATGGATCAATTTGCCTAACAACTTCCTGATCTGATTATGGCTTTGTCGAAGTTTTTCCTGACTGTCGTTCAGCGCCAGCGAGGCCTGTTGGGCGGCTCCGAGTGCGAGCTCAAGCCGTTCTTCTTTTTGGTGTGCGGCCACCTGCGCCTGTTCTCGCTCTTTGATCAGTGCCGCGAGGAACAGCAGAGGCATTGAGCCGAGTATCAGAAAAAGCTGGATCGAGAGCGCATTCTGCTCCGCGCTCTGAGTTGCAAAAGGCCCGCGATCGTTTATCGCCGCCCAGATCTCGTAAAAGGTAACTACCAGAAAGACTGCGCTGGATCCTCTTGGGCCAAACCGTATCGCAGCCCACAGTAAAAAAGGCAATGGTAAATAAATAAGCGCCGGTGTCGCGTCCGGACCAGCGGTTTGAGTGAGCAGTCCGATAATTAATAAACCAGTTACTAATAGCGCGATCTCGAAATACCGCGTCCAGCTAATCCGCTGGAACGATGGCAGGCCACCACGCCACCACGCCACGATCAGAGGAACCAACGTCAAGGACGCAAGCACATTCGAAAACATGCGCATGCGGAACACCGCCCAGTAAGGACTATTCCCAAACTGGTTGAGCGTGACAAAGGCAGCATCGAGAAATGAAGATACGAAGGGACCGAGAAACGCGACGAAGATAAACGCACCGACCGCGTAAGTCTTATCAAATCGCATTTCGGATTTTATGAGGTACCGCAGGCTGAAGGCGCCGATGAGGGCTTCAGTGCAATTACTGACAAACCACGATAAGAGCATGGTTATAGGAATGTCGGCATGCAATTGAACGAGAATATGTGCCGGGAAAGCTGCGAGGAGGAGAAGCCACCACGAACGCACTGGCGACAGTAATAACGCTGCGAAGAGGATCGAGTTGGGCGGCCAGAGCGTGGAAACCGGATGTGGCTGGAACGTTAACGCAAAACCGATTTGAGCGCCGGCATAATACGCAACGGCAACTACTATCGCGGGTTTTACGCGGCGCAGAGCAAGCACAAGATGGCCTGCAAAATTCTGATGCCGTGCGCCTGCTTTATTCACGACGAGTTCGGACATCGTCGTGCCTCCCCATGCTTATCTTAAGACGTTGAGTTTCGGCTGAATGAGTGGTTACGGATTATAGCACTAAGACGGCAGTCCGGATCTCGACGAAGACT
>DATNDM010000359.1:0-2481 GCA_035553235.1 Pyrinomonadaceae bacterium
AGAGATGAGCATCTTTCACGATCTGTTGTGCGAAGCAGCTTGAACGCTTTCGGGCATGTTGAGGATCTCTTCCCAGCCGGAATTATCAACACGCATGCGTTCGACGAGATCGTCGCGAAGCTGCCGCAACTTCGCGCTCAACTCGTGTGGGTAGTTTTCAATATCCGCGAAGCGTTGTCGTTGCTCTTCAACAAAAACTTTCTGCTTCTCGACCGATGGAATGGCCGAGTGTTGTCCGTTTTCCCAGAAGGGTACGAGCAGGCGTTCGACTTTCACCGCGCCTGGAATCTCGATTTCCTCGTCGTCGAGTCCGACGATGTCACCCACGTACATTCCGTGCGCGTCCGTACCGCGAAACAACTGTAGCCTTCCCGGCAGCGTGATCTTGTCCTCTGAATTTGAAGCCTTGAGTGTCGGCTGGCCCTTCATCAAACACTGCTTGAAGATCACCCCCGCTACTGCTTTCACTTCGCTCGAGAGTTTTGTGCCGATGCCGAAGCCGGCGACTTCCGGAAATTCAGCGACGATCTTTTTAACTTTATCGACTGTCAGATCGCCGGTGAGATTTGCGCGCAGGCCGGGCAATCCGTTCGCAGCGAAGAAGCGCAGACACCACTCGCCGAGTTCAGCAAGATTTCCCGAGTCGACACGAAAGCCTTTGAACGCGCGGCGGCGCGCTTCAGTGGAAGTCGCAGCCATCGCGGCGTGGACCGCGCCCATGTAGACGTCGATTGTATCGAGCAGAAGCGTCGTGCCGTTTGGGTTTGCGTCGAGCCAGCGTTCGAAAGCGACCTGTTCGAAGTGTTTCGGCTTGCCGGTGCGTGCATCGATCTCCGGCTGGTCCATGTACTCGATGTACGCCTGTTGCCAGTAGTGCGCTTCAGTGCCGACGGCGGGAATATCGAGGCGATGCGCGGCTTCGAGGTTCGACGTGTCGTTGAAGCCGCCGATGAAGGCGTAGACAGCGATATCGACAGCGCGCTCGATGTCGCCGTTGCGGCGCAGTGAAAAGTCAGAGAGCCAGCGATTACCGGCCGCCATACGAAATTGCATCGCCGTGCTCGCCGTGGTCATCGGCAGATCAAACGCGTGCTCGAATTTGATCTCCTGCGCCTGCGTCAGGCCGAAAGCGCCGGTGATGTCAGCAAAAGGTTCCTGTGCGAAGACGATCGTTCCGGGACGCACCGCGCGGATCTTGCCGACGAATTGAATGTCTTCGATGGCTGCGGCGAAGAGTTGCAAACCGCCGCGATCCTGTTCGAGAAAGCGAAGACGCGGGCGATCGATCTGGCTATCGACTAGCAGCCGCACGAGCCGCTCGTGGCCCAGGCAGGGCGCGAAGGGAAGTTTGCGTTGCGTGACGTAAAACGTAGCTTCGGCGTCACTCAATCGCTGATCGTGGAGACGCGTTACATCTTTGAAAGACGCGTCGCCCATCGCGGCGTGGTAGCGATCAATATTTAGAGTTCCCATGCAGAGACTTGTCCGCGGATTACGCAGGTGTCGGAGATGAATCTGTGGATACTATATCAGCGCCGGCAGCGCGCATCTCGTCGAGGGCGTGTTCGCCGTCGCCGGGTTGCAGATCGACGGCACGCATCGCGTCTTCGACGGCCTTAACTTTGAAGCCGTGTTTCAGGGCGTCCAGCACGGTGTTTTTGACGCAGTAGTCAGTCGCGAGACCGCCGACGACCACTTCTTCAACATCTTGCTTGTGTAGCTGTGTGGCGAGATCTGTTTCGTCGAAAGCTGAGTAACAGTCTGTGTCGCCGAGGCCTTTCGAGATCACGGCGATGCGCGGGTCGTCACGCAGGGCTGGATGAAACTCCGCGCCCTGCGTGTTTTGCACGCAGTGGACCGGCCACGTGCCGCCGTATGCCGCGAAATGCTTCGTTGTAGCGGGATGCCAATCGCGACTCTTGTAAACCGGCGCGCCGCGCTCGAGAAACTCGTCAATCAACCTATTGAGCGGCGCAATCACTTCGTCGCCATGCGGAACGGCGAGCGTGCCGCCGGGGCAGAAGTCGTTTTGTACGTCGACAACAATCAGTGCTTGCTTTGGTTCACTCATTGCTTTTACAGAATGTTACACTGCCTGCATCATGAATCATAACGAGGTGGCCAAGCGCATCTGGCAAAAGGATGCGACGCTCTGGAAGTCTGACCCTGAGAACGTCAAAATCATCAGCAATTCGCTCGGCTGGTTGACCGTGGCCGACGAGATGATAGGCGTTGTTGACGATCTCGTCGAGTTTGCGGGGTCGATTCGAGCTCGCGGTTTTCAGCACGTGATGGTGTGCGGCATGGGCGGCTCCTCGCTATGTCCGGAAGTGCTGGCGCAAACCTTCGGCAGGCAGCCGGGCTTTCCCGAATTGCTCGTTCTCGACTCAACCGACCCGGACGTGATCGCGGCTTTCAAGGAACGGATCGACGTCGAGCATTGTCTCTTTATCATCGCCTCGAAGTCCGGCAGCACGACCG
>DATNDM010000360.1:0-3768 GCA_035553235.1 Pyrinomonadaceae bacterium
CTCGTGCGTCCTCTGAACCACCGAGAAAGCCATGATCCCGTAAATGCCAATCGCCGCGAGCACCAACGCCAGCGCCCATGTCCCGGCACGTTGGACCACAGCGCGACGAGGCGATCAGGTTGTTTGTTAGGCAGCGGATTGAGCAACACCGCATTCACGACGCTGAAGATCGCGGTGTTCGCGCCGATGCCGAGTGCGAGCGTGATTACGGCAATCGCCGTGACAAGCTTATGCTTCAACAGCATGCGCAGGCCGTATCTCAAATCCTGGGAGAGTGTAGTCATTTGTGTGCCTCGTGTGCCTTTTGTGGCTATTCGTAACGCAGAGCTACTAACGGATCGACCTTCGTGGCCCGGCGCGCGGGAATGTAACAAGCAAATAAAGCCGCAACGGCAAGCAGTACCGCATCGATGACAAATATCAGCGGATCCGTCGCGCTGACGTCATACAGCAACGACGCCAACACACGCGTCGCCGCAAACGCCGCCAGCAATCCAACCACGATCCCGATCAGCGCCAGCATGAATCCGTTGCGCAAGACGAGCTTCAGCACATCACTCTGGTTTGCGCCCAACGCCATGCGCACGCCAATCTCGTGCGTCCTCTGGACCACCGAGAAAGCCATGATCCCGTAAATGCCAATCGCCGCGAGCACCAACGCCAGCGCCGCAAACAACCCGAGGATGAACATGTTGAAGCGGCGCGGCGCGACTGAATCGGAGATGCGCTGTTCCATCGTCAGCAAGCTCGACACCGGTTGATCGCGATCGATTGCCGCTACTTCACTGCGCATCGCCGTTGCAGCCGCCAACGGATCATTCACAGTGCGCACGGCGACGTACAGCGCCGGCACGTTCCCATCCGCGAACAACGGCTGAAACGCGGGAATGTAAAGCTCCGGACTTTCGGCGACGTCGAGCCCACGATGTTTCACGTTGCCGGCGATGCCGACAATCTCGTACCACTTCGGATTGTTCGCCGAGAACGAAATGCGTTTGCCGATCGCGTTGCCATCCGCCCAAAACTTCCGCGCAAAGGCATTGTTCACGATCGCGACCGGCGGCGTGTCCGGCAGATCTCGACGCGTAAACTCACGACCACTCAACAACGGAATCTGCATCGTGTGAAAGTACCCGGGAGTGATGAACCTCACTTGCTCGTCAGGACGTGCGTGGCCCTCGGGCACCGGCTGGTCCTCGATTGAGAAACTACGATCGCCGCCACCGCCGCCAAACGGCAGCAGATTGATCGCACCGACTGACTCGATCCCCGCTCGTGCCTCGAGGCGATCGAAGAGCTGCTCGAAAAACGCATGACTCTGATTGAACTTCGCATACTTCGTCGCGGGCAGCGCGATGCGCATCGTCATCAACTTCGAGGGCTGAAAACCCGGATTGACGTCCTGCAAACGCACGAGGCTCTTGATCAGCAAGCCTGCGCCGATCAGCAACACGAGTGAAAGTGCAAACTCTGAGATGACGAGCAGATTTCGCAGCCTGAGCCGTCGCGAAGTGTCGCTGCCGCTGCGTCCCGCTTCCTTGAGCACGTCGTTGAGATTGGTCTTCGATGCCTGGAAAGCGGGTGCGAGTCCGAAGACGATGCCGGTGAGGATCGAAATGCCGAGTGTGAACAGGACCACTCGGTAATCGAGCTTGATCTCTTCGACGCGCGGCGTGTCTTTCGGCATCAGCAGCACGAGCACGCGCACGACCCAAACAGCCAGCGCCAGTCCGACTGCTCCACCAACCAACGACAGCAGTACGCTTTCAGTCAGAAACTGCCGTATCACGCGCGCGCGCCTCGCTCCAAGAGCCGCCCGAATGGCAAACTCGCGATAACGCGCAGTCGCACTCGCGAGCCGTAAGTGCGCGACGTTTGCACACGCGATCAGCAAGACGAGCGCGACTGCGCCCAACAGGACCAGCATTGCGCGCCGCAGGTTCCCAACCAACTCTTCGTGCAACGAACGAATGCTCGTGCTGAAGCCGCTGCGATAGGTTGAAGTGTGTTCGTTCGAGAGTCGTGTTGTGACGGTATTGAGATCCGCTTGCGCCTGCGCGGCGGTGACACTGGGCTTGAGGCGCGCGATCACGTTCAGAAAATGCGAGCCCCGATTGTTCTCTTCCATCAAATCCGGCTCGAACGCGAGCGGTATCCAGAGTTCGGTTTCACGATCGGGAAAATGAAAATCGGCCGGCATCACGCCCACAACGCTCACCGTTCGACCGTCGAGCTGAATCGTCCGATTGATCACTCCCGGATCACCGCCGAATCGTCGTTGCCACAATGAATGACTCAAGACGACAACACGATCGTTGCCGTACTGATCTTCTTCCGTGGCGATGTTGCGACCGAGGTGAGGTTGCACGCCGAGTGTGGGAAACAGGTTTGCGGAAATCGCAGCGCCGCGCAGTCGCTCCGGTTGATCCACACCCGTGAGATTCAGGCCCGCGGTTGTATACGCTGCGATCTGATCGAATGCCTGACACTGTTGTTGGAAGTCTCTGAACTCGAGCGCCGAAATCTCGATCTCTTCGAGTCCCTTTTTGTGCAGGTTGCCCCAGACAACGACGAGGTCCTCCGAGCGCGGATAAGGCAGCGGCCGCAGCACGATGGCGTTGACGACACTGAAGATCGCACTGTTCACGCCAATGCCGAGCGCAAGCGTGAGCAGCGCCACGATGGTCAACGCCTTGCTCTTGAACAAGACGCGCACCGCATATCGCAGATCCTGAATCATATTTTAGTTTTGCCTCAAAACTCAGAGATCATTGTTGGTTCGGGTCAGTACAGGGAGCGGTAGCGACCTGGTCAGTGTCAACATGGCTTTGCACAGGATTTCTCTGTGCAACCTCTGTGTTCTCTGTGTCTCTGTGGTGTGTTTTGCTCGGAATTGGACCACCACAAAGACACAGAGAACACAGAGGTTGCACAGAGAAGATCCCGACTCTCGAGGCAAAGCTCATATTTTCTAGATCCGTGTTATCGGTCGCTTATTCGTACCTGAGTGCTACCAAAGGATCGACCTTCGTCGCGCGACGAGCCGGGATGTAACAGGCCAGCAACGCCACCCCGACGAGCACCAACGGCACCGTCGCAAACGTCAATGGATCCGCCGCCGTCACACCAAACAATAACGAACTCATCAAACGTGTCAGCGCAAACGCGGCCGCGAGACCAATCGCGACACCGACGAGCGTCAGTCCCATTCCCTTTCGCAACACGAGAAACAAGATATTCCGCGGCGTCGCGCCGAGCGCCTGCCGCACACCGATTTCGTTCGTGTGCTGCGTGACGAAGTACGCGAGGACGCCGTAAATACCGAGCGACGCAAGCAACAACGCGAGCGCGGCAAATCCCGCAAGCATGATCATCCCCATCCGTCGCTGCGCTGCTTCAGTGCCAAGCACTTCCGCCATCGTCGCGACATTCGACACAGGCTGGTCCGGATCGACTTCACGAATGATCTGGCGCACTGCGCCGACGAGGTTCGACGTGTCTCCATTCGTCCGAATCGCGAGGTCGCGCGGCATGTTCCAGGTCGCATTGTCCTGCTGGTACGGAAAATACATCTCGGCTTTGACAGGCTCGTCGAGTCCCATCTGCCGCACGTCCGCGACCACGCCGACGATCTCGCGCCACGGCACATCATCGTTAGGGTCACCGAGTTTGAAGCGACGGCCGAGCACGTTCTCGCCGGGCCAATATTGTCGCGCCATCGTTTCGTTGACGATCGCGACCGGAAGAGACTTCGCGTTATCGCTAGCG
>DATNDM010000361.1:0-7333 GCA_035553235.1 Pyrinomonadaceae bacterium
CACACCCATATTCGAACGTATTCGCGAGATCTATGACGATGGTGGCGTGATCGCCCGCACTCGTGCCGGCGATCACGCCACCATCGTCATAGATCTCGCGAATACGTTCGAATATGGGTGTGTCGCCGATCTGGCTCGTGATCTTTATTTGATCGCCGCCGGTGAAGAACACGCCGCCGGCATCGTCCAGTATTTTGATTTTACTCGGAAGCGTAGCTTCTGCGCGCTCGTTTATCTCGAGGTTGTACAGGTGTTTGACTCCCAGCGAGCGAAATGCTTTTTCATACTGCTCAAATAGTTCCTCAGTGTCATTCGCCATCGCCACAGTCGTCACCACGAGTTTGCCCGAGCCGACTCTGCGCGCGACTTCACTCAGGATGAGCTTGTCGTTCGATCGATCTTCCTTGCCCCCGATGATGATTAACGTTCGATCACTTCTCTCCATTTTTCTTTCTCAACAACTTCTCTGACGATCTAATCGTTATGCAGGCGGTGTCGCGGTGACGAGTCTCTTGCCTGGTCGTCGCGGACGATTGACGGCATTCAAACGTTTTTTCGTGTTCTCCTGCTTGACGGGCGGCGGCAACGCAACTACCGGCTGCGCCGCTAACTCCTGCAATGCGGTCTGGACCGGTTCGAGCTTTTCATAAAACACGACGATCACTTCATTCTTCACCATGCGACTGACCGCCTGCCGCAACGCCTCGATCTCGTCCAGGATCACTTCACACTCAGTCGCGGGCGAAGTCTCGGTGATTGCCCGACGAAGAATGTTCGCGACGTCGCCTCGCTTGCGGCCGCGTAAGTCGCGGTCTTCGCGAATGATGATCTTGTTAAATCCCTTCGCCGCCGCACGCGCCGCACGATCGATGATCGAATCGTCGCGATCTCCCGGCACGGTTATGATCCCGGTCACCTGCCTGTCGTTCCACTTCGACGTCATGCGACAAATCGCATCGAACGCCTCGGTGTTGTGGCCGTAATCGACCATCACATGCCCGCCGTTCAGACGGTAAAGATTCGCGCGCCCGGGATTGTTGGCCCAACTCGAAAAATTGATCAGGCTCTTCAACAACACGTCGTGCTCGATTCCAAACGCGCGACACGCTGCAAACGTCGCCAGCAGATTCCGCACCTGAAAATCGGCGGCGCCATTCATCATCACCGGCAACATCGAAACGTCGGCGAGCGTGTGTTGAGTCTCGCCCGTCGCCTCAATCAAACGTTTATTCTTCGCGAAGTATGCGATACCACCCGACTCCAAATGACTCCTCACCACCTGATTGTTTTCGTCGAGCGAAAAATAAACCACTTTCCTCGGCACTCGATTGACGCGCTCACACTCCATCAACTTCGCGAGGTGCTCGTCATCCGCGTTCAGAATCAACGTGCCGCCTTCCTTCACCCGCTCAGCTACCAGCGACTTGATATACAAAACATCCTCGACCGATTTGATCCCGTCCTGTCCGACATGATCGTCGCTGATGTTCGTCATCACGCCGATATCAGACCAGTCGTAACCAAGACCGCGTCGCAGAATTCCGCCGCGCGCAGTCTCCAGCACCGCCGCTTCAACAGCCGGATCCGCCAACACGACCTGCGCAGATTGCGGTCCAGTCGTATCGCCATGCACCACACGCTCGCCGTCGATATAAATGCCGTCGGTCGTCGTCATGCCGACACGCAATCCAGTCGCGTTGAGTACGTGACCGATCATTCGCGTCACTGTAGTCTTTCCGTTCGTGCCGGTGATGGAAATGATCGGAATTCGACTCGGCGCGCCCTCCGGAAAAATCGCATCGACAACCGCCTGTCCCACGTCACGCGGCATGCCTGCGGACGGGAAGTGGTGCATCCTCAAACCCGGCGACGCATTCAGCTCGATGACGCCGCCGCTCGTAATCGGCGTAGCAATGTCGGGGATCACCAGATCGACTCCACACACATCAAGACCGATGAGTCGCGCCGCGCGTTCGCACATGCGCGCGATACTCGGATGAACCTGGTCTGTAACGTCCTGCGCCGTTGCCCCGGTGGATAGATTTGATCGATTGGAAAGCGTGACGTGTTCGCCGCGGTTCGGAACGGTGTCGAGCGTCATGCCGTTGTGCTGCAAGTGTGTGGTCACATCGGAGTCGACTTTGATCTTCGTCAGAGGTTTTTCATGACCATCGCCGCGCAACGGATTTCGGTTCTCAGTTGCGATCAGGTCGCGTATCGTGCTGGCGCCGTCGCCGATAACGTGTGGCAGCATGCGTTCACTCGCCGCCACCATTCGACCACCGACGATCACGACGCGATAGTTTCGACCCGCAAGCATCTCTTCAATCAAGATTGCCGACGAGAATTCTTTTGCCGCCTGAAAAGCAACTTTCATTTCTTGTGCGGTCTCGACTTCGAGAGAGACCGCGTACCCCTGACGGCCATTCACAGGTTTGACGACGACTGGCCTGCCAATCTCATCCGCGGCCTTGTTTGCTTCCTTGAGCGTGTAAACGACCTTGCCTTTCGGCACCGGAATGCCGTTGCGCTCGAGCCGGTCTTTGGTTTCGTCTTTGTCCTGCGCCAACTCGACGGCGATCGCGCTCGTGTGACTCGTGACCGCTGCCTGCACGTAACGCAAGTGTTTTCCGTATCCGAGCTGGATGCGATTCCCTGTGCCGTCTCGACGACATGGAATCCCGCGCCGTGCGGCAGCTTCAGTGATGGCGCGCGTCGTTGGCCCAACGTCGGCATCGAGCACGAGTCGCTTCGCTTCATCCAACACCGGCTGAAGCTGGAACTTCTTTCGACGCACGAGCGCTTCAACGAGCTTCACTGCTTGTTGCAACAAGTAAGTGCTCGCCTTCTCGGAACGAAACTCGATCGCGACGTTGTAGATGCTGCCCGTGTCGTGACGCGTCTTGCCATGCGATTTGCCGATGCCCGTAAGCTCGGTCAACTCGAGCGCGACGTGCTCGACGACGTGTCCGAAGTAAGTTCCTTCTTCGAGTCGCGTCACAAAGCCGCCCGGACGCCCGAGGCTGCAATGATGATTGTGAATTCCGGGAAGTAGCGTGAGGAGTCTGTCGTTGAAGCCGTTGAACTCACGGCTTTCGCGTTCGACAAGCTCGCCAAGGTCCAGGCTCATCAAGAGCACTGGACGGTAACTATAGACATTCGGACCGTGGAGTGTGCGAATGCTTTCCACTTTCATGACGGACTTGCCTTTCAACTTCATGTGCCGCTGCAATGTCAATTTGCATGCCGCACACATTGATCGAAAGCTGTGTCATGGAAATGTTTAGATCGTTGCAATGTGAAGTCGAATTAATGCAAATAACCACGGATGACACGGATAAAACCGAGTACTTTAAACTGGTTCAAGCATCCAGATGTCGACGCTGACCTCTTCAGAGTAATGAAGGATTGGTTGGGTCTTGGGTTCGGGTAAGCCGCACGCCTGGATCATCGTCGATCCCAGCGTTGACAACTCCGCTTTGTATAACTCATACGGTTCGTGAAAAACACGCGCGCGAAAGAGCTCGCCCTTAAACTCGGTATAAAGCACGTAACGCTCCGTGAGGAAAAACTCCCGTGTGCCCGGTTGCGCTTTCGGCAGCGCGTCGCCAACACTCCAGTCTGCTTTGAACTGCGCCGGCGGATCGTCTTTACGCTTGAGCCTGTATTTGATCTTGCGCTTACCTTTCAAATCGATGTCAGCGGAGTAATACGGCAAGTGATAAACGGTGCGCGCCGCCAGCACCGCGGCGCTACTGTTCGCATCGAGCGAGAAGAACCACACACCCGGCACGCCGTTGTGATGAACGTAAGTACGGACGTTCAACTCATGCATCTCATCGAGCCCGGGAAGCGGCGGCATGTAGGGCGGCAGGCCACGGATGTCCCACATCGTGAATGGTACGATACCGATCCAGGCGTTACCGCCGTACGTGTCGATCTCGAGTGAACGAGGAATGTGCGGGCGCAGGATGTCCGCGTTGATGCGCCAGTGGATGAATAGTAGTTTGCCCCAGTCCTGATGCATCACCGGCTGGCCCTCCGGTCGATGCCGAACGGCGAGCCGGTCTACGTCAAGTGGCTTACGCATTCAGTTTCCTTATCAACTAAGCTGCCGCTTTGCGTCGCGTGTCGCGCGCGTCGTGCGTCAGCGAATTCGGTGCATTCAGGTTCGCGTCTGGCGTAACGCCCACGCCGAGACGTTCAACCAACTCACCACCAAGCCAACCACCGAGCAACGCTCCCACAACGCCGACGAACGAAAGCACGAACGCAGGCGTCGATGGCACGTCCGGAGAGTAGTATCTCAGCAACCAACTGGCGATGAACAGGATCATCACACACAGGTTCGTGAGCCCGTGCAGCAGGCCGATACGGCTCGCGCGTGTTCCAGACGGAATGTACAGATAGTCGATCAGTCCAAACACTGCAGCCAGCAGGCCGCCGATGATACCCGAGGCGATCATCCAGAATGAAACCGTCGTCCACGTCGGATTACCGGTTGCAAGATAGATGATGTCGAAGATCACCGCGACTGATAACAGGCCCAGTGGATAGACAATCAGAATCGGATGAATCGCGTGTCCGAACAGTTTTGCTTTGCTTTCCATATTGATATAGCCCTCCTTGAGTACCGGAAGAAATACTCAATTCGTGGGCCATACTTTGACAGGATTACAGGATTGTCAGGATTGACAGAAATTTGTTAACCGAGTTTTCTGAACATTTCCTCGTGGATAGCAGCGATCGCTTCCGGGGCGACCTTCGGCTTGCGATCGTAGGTCAGCAAGCCATTGATCTCCTGCTCGATATCGGTCAACTGGGTGTAGCAAAAACCGGCAAGGAATTCGAGCGAAGCAATGCCGTTCATGAGGTCTCGATACTTCTCGAGCAGTTCTTCATTGTTCTCGAACGAAGCGTAAAACCGATACAGCAGATCGCGTTTCTCGGGTGGAATGTCTTTGGGTATCGTGAGGAAACCGCCGACTTCTGAAAGCACGATCGGCTGTCCACGATATCTCGAGCCCCGCGCGAAGAGGGGTTTGTCGATCCAGACTCTTGATGGCAGTTGACCACCCTGCACCGTTTCTTTGTAACGAATGGAGAGCTTCTCGGCTGTCGGAGTGTAGTCGTGAATCGCGCAGATGTCGGTGATGTCGGTGTGTTCCCAACCGTCGTTATCGATCACGGGGCGCGTCGAATCAAGTCTTCGCGTGACACGAACCATACGCTCGATGAACGCATACTGTCCGAAGTGCTCAGAGCTCAAACCGGGAAAGCCCATACTTTCATTCACCGGCACCCAGGCCACGATGCTCGGGTGGTTGAAGTCGCGCCGCACCGCGTCCTGCCATTCCGCCGATAATAAGTTTTCAGCTTTCGGCGACCACTCGCGCGCATTCGGCATTTCTTCCCAGACCAGCAAGCCGAGACGATCGCACCAGTAAATCCAACGTGGATCTTCGATCTTCTGGTGCTTGCGGACACCGTTAAAGCCAAACATCTTGATCCAGCCGATGTCCGTCTGAAGTGCTTCGTCGGAGGGCGCGGTGAGATAACCGTCGGGCCAGTATCCCTGGTCCAGGACCATCTTGAGATACGTTGGTTTGCCGTTAATCAGAACTCTGCCGTTGCGCAGCTCGATGCCGCGCAGGCCGATGTACGAGCCGACTTCGTCGAGCAAGTTGTTGCCGTCGTAAAGTCTGACTTGCAGGTCGTAGAGATGCGGCGACTCGGGCGACCACAGTTTCGCGTACGGGATCGTAATGACCATTCGTCCCGTTGCCACCGCGGTTTGATCTTCGGCGATCGCGACGCGCTTGCCTTCTTCCAGGACCTCGACTTCGATGCGCCACGCCGATGAAGGCGCGTGCAGGAACACTGCCAACTCGACGATATTTCGTTTCGCGTGCGTGATCACGCGCAACTCTTCGATGCGGATCGGCGGTACGGGTTCAAGCCATACCGTTTGCCAGATTCCGGTGGTGCAGTAGTAGTCGATACCTTCAGGCAGGCCGGTGAACGACTGCTTACCACGCGGTTGCTCCGGATCCTGTCGATCCTCGACGCGCAGCGTCAGCCGATTCGTGCCTGACTTCAGATACGGCGCGATGTCGAATTGAAAAGGGACGTGACCGCCGCGATTGTGTCCGACCTCCTGACCGTTGACCCAAACAGTGCAGGCGTAATCGACCGCTCCGAAGTTGAGTAGCAGATCGCGCTTGTAAAACTCGTCGGGGAGTTCGAAGGAGCGCGCATACCACACGACTTCATGAATGCGTTTGTCGTTGATACCTGACAGCTCTGTCTGGTAGCCAAACGGAACATTGATTCGCAGCGGCAACGTGCGACCGTCGTGCCAGCCTTGATTCAATCCCTCGTCGGCGTCGTCGAACGCAAATTCCCATTCGCCGTTGAGATTGAACCAGATGCTGCGAACAAATTGTGGACGCGGATACTCGGGGCGGGGGACCTCTTTTTGTCTAAAAATCATGCGAAACAGTTAATAGCCACAAGGAGTCACGATGGTACTAAGACCCGATTGAAATCGCTCGTGTTTTCCTGTGGTGCAGAGCGCTCTACTCCGACAGAACGCCCTGTGTCTTTCAGATTTGAAACATCCCACGCGGTTAGTTTGCCTTCGCAAATCAACCGGCCTTCGTCGCTGATCTCATACTGGTTGGTACGACCCGAGAGCCGGTACGACACCATACCATTTTGACGTTTGCACAACACAATAAGTTCGCGCCCGTTGGGCAGGCAGTAAATTCCTCCAACCCTGAGATCCATCTATCCCCCCTTGTTCGTTCTTTGGCCACAAAGAAGCACAAAAAGCTCAAGACCTTTTTTGTGGATTCTTTGTGGCCTGAAATTATCTGTTCACGGCCGTGATCACGCGCTCCGGCAGGACGATGCGATCTGTCCTCACACCGTAGCCATTGCTCTTTCCGTTACCGTTGCCGTTACCGTGAGTGTGAACCATCGCTTCAACTCGCTTCATACCCGCGATCTTGCCGTAGGTCGTGAGAGCCTGAGCGACTATCTGATCCATGTTGTAGTACTTATAAGTCGCTAAGCGTCCGACAAAATGAACTTCGGGTGTCGCATCCGCCAACTCCTTGTAGCGCGCGTACAACTCCGCGTTCTCTTTGCGCGGCACCGGATAGTAAGGATCACCCTGCGACTTCGGAAACTCGTAAACAATACTCGTCTTCGTATGCTCCTGCCCGGTGAGATACTTGAACTCCGTCACCCGAGTGTAAAGCTGCTCGTTCGGATAATTGACGACCGGCGCAGGCTGATAAACCGCTACGTCGTGCGTTTCGTGCTTGAA
>DATNDM010000362.1:0-3741 GCA_035553235.1 Pyrinomonadaceae bacterium
ACGACTCAACACGGCGTGATTCTCATTCCAACGGCCGCGATTCAGCGCAACGCGCAGGATTCGTTTGTGTATGTCGTGAAACCGGATCAAACTGTCGCGCTGCAGAACGTTTCGACCGGCACGACGGATGGGAATGTCACGGCTGTGGAAGGGCTGAAGGCCGGCGACGTGGTTGCGGTGGACGGTTTCGACAAGTTGCAAAGCGGCGCGAAGGTCGTCGTCCGTGGAGCGTCAGGCAATAGGAGGAGCTAGTGTCAGCGTTTTGGATTTCTCTGCGCAACCTCTGCGTTCTCTGCGCCTCTGCGGTTAAGAATTCGTTAAAAAAGATCACCGCGGAGGCGCAGAGAACGCAGAGGTTGCGCAGAGAAGGTTTTCAAATCAGGAGGAGCATGGGTTGAGTCCCTCGCGGCCATTCATTCTGAGGCCCGTCGCCACTTCGCTGTTGATGGCTGCAATCCTGCTGGCCGGAATCGTTGCGTACCGGCAACTGCCTGTCTCCGCGCTTCCGGAAGTCGATTATCCAACGATTCAAGTCATCACGTTTTACCCGGGCGCGAGCCCTGACGTCGTGGCGTCTGCGATCACCGCGCCGCTCGAGAGACAGTTTGGACAAGTGCCCGGACTCAACCAGATGACGTCGATGAGCTCGGGCGGCAGCTCGATCATCACGCTGCAATTCGCACTCGATCTCAACATCGACGTCGCCGAACAGGAAGTGCAGGCCGCAATTAATGCGGCGTCAAACTTTCTTCCGCAAGGCCTGCCGTCGCCGCCGATCTACAGCAAGTCGAACCCGGCCGACGCGCCGGTAATGACGCTCGCACTAACATCCAACACTATTCCCTTGACTCAAGTTGAAGATCTCGCCGACACGCGTCTCGCACAGAAGATCTCGCAAGTGTCCGGTGTGGGACTCGTGAGTATCAGCGGCGGGCAAAAGCCGGCGGTGCGGATTCAGGCTAACCCGACTGCGCTCTCGTCGTACGGCATCAGTCTCGAAGACGTGCGCACTGCGCTTCAGCAAACGAGTGTCAACCAGGCAAAGGGAAATTTCGATGGACCACAGCAGTCGTACCAGATCGACGCGAACGATCAGATTCTTTCCGACAAAGACTACGGCAAGATCGTCGTTGCTTATCGCAACGGCGCGCCCGTCGTGCTGTCCGACGTGGCCTCGGTTGTAAACGGCGCGGAGAACGTGCGGCAGGCGGCGTGGATGAACAACGTGCCCGCGGTCATCGTCAACATTCAACGACAACCCGGCGCGAACATCATTCAGGTCGTCGATCGCATCAAGGCGCTGTTGCCGCAACTGCAAACGACGTTGCCACCCGCGATTCAACTCTCGGTCCTGACTGATCGCACCGTCACGATTCGCGCGTCAGTGAAAGACGTGCAGTTCTCGCTGATGTTGACGGTGGCGCTGGTCGTGATGGTGATCTTTCTGTTTCTCCGAAATCTCTCGGCCACGATCATTCCGAGCGTCGCGGTGCCGCTTTCACTCGTGGGCACACTCGCGGTGATGTATCTCGCGGGCTACAGCCTCAACAACCTAACACTCATGGCGCTCACGATTTCGACCGGATTTGTCGTCGACGACGCGATCGTGATGATAGAGAACATCGTGCGTTATCTCGAGGAAGGCGAGACGCCGATGCAGGCGGCGCTGAAAGGCGCGGAGCAGATCGGCTTCACGATCGTTTCGCTCACGATTTCGCTGATCGCGGTGCTGATTCCGCTGTTGTTCATGGGCGACATCGTTGGTCGACTCTTTCGCGAGTTTGCGATCACGCTGAGCGTGACGATTCTCGTGTCCGCGGTCGTGTCGCTGACGCTGACACCGATGATGTGCTCGCGATTGTTACGCCAACACACAGGCCACGAGCAGGGAAGGTTTTATCGCGCGTCAGAACGTGTGTTTGAAAAGATCATCGAGTTCTACGGCGCGACTCTGCGGTGGGTGTTGAAGTTTCGCGTCATCACGCTATTGATTGCCGCGGCGACGCTCGTCCTGACGATCTGGCTTTACGTCGTCGTGCCGAAAGGCTTCTTTCCGGTGCAGGACACCGGCGTGATTCAGGGCATTTCGGAAGCGGGACAGCGAATCTCGTTTCCCGCGATGGCCGAAAAACAGCAGCAGCTCGCGCAGGTCATTCTCAAGGATCCGGCGGTCGAGAGTCTCTCTTCGTTTATCGGCATCGACGGCACGAATACGACGCTGAACAGTGGCCGCATTCTCATCAATCTCAAGCCACTCGACGTGCGCAAGATCGATGCAACCACAGTGATGAATCGACTGCAAACAGCGCTCGCCACCGTCGACGGCATCACGCTTTACATGCAGCCCGTTCAGGACTTGACGGTTGAAGATCGAGTGAGTCGCACGCAGTACCAGTACACGCTCGAATCGCCAAACGCCGACGAGCTGAATACCTGGACGGGGCGGTTTGTCGACAAGTTGAAAGCGCTGCCGCAACTTCAGGACGTCGCGACCGACCAGCAAACGAGCGCCGCGCAGACCACGCTCGTCATCGATCGCGTCACGGCTTCGCGTCTCGGCATCACGCCACTCGCAATCGACCAGACGCTTTACGATGCGTTCGGACAGCGCCAGATCTCGACCCTGTTTACGCAGTCAAATCAATATCACGTGATCCTCGAAACGATGCCGAACTTTCAAAACAACCCGGCAAAGTTGCAGGACATTTACGTGCGTTCGACGAACGGCACGTCAGTGCCGCTCAGCACGTTCAGCCATTTTGAATCTGGCACCGCGCCGCTCTCGATCAATCACCAGGGGCAGTTTCCAGTGGTGACGATCTCGTTCAATCTGGCGCACGGCGCGTCGCTTGGCGAAGCCACGAACGCTATCGAGCAAGTCGAAAAAGACTTGAACATGCCGGCGAGTCTTCAGGCGTCGTTTCAGGGGACCGCGCAGGCGTTTAAAAATTCATTGACGAACGAGCCATTACTGATCCTGGCGGCGATCATCACGGTCTACATCGTGCTCGGCGTTTTGTACGAGAGCTACATTCACCCGCTCACGATTCTTTCGACGTTACCGTCGGCGGGGGTCGGTGCAATTCTCGCGCTGCTGCTGTTTCGGACCGAGCTTACGGTTGTTGGAATTATCGGCATCATTCTTTTGATCGGCATCGTGAAGAAGAACGCGATCATGATGATCGACTTCGCGCTCGACGCGGAGCGCAATCACGGCAAGGATCCCGAAGAAGCGATTTATCAAGCGAGTCTGCTGCGCTTTCGGCCGATCATGATGACGACGATGGCGGCGCTGCTCGGCGCGTTGCCGCTCGCGTTTGGTAGTGGAACCGGATCGGAGTTGCGGCGGCCACTCGGAATCACGCTCGTCGGTGGGCTGATGTTGAGCCAACTGCTCACGCTGTACACCACGCCGGTGATCTATCTCTTCTTCGATGCCGCCGCGAAAAAACTAAGCGAGTTCACAAGAAGGCACAAAGCGGCCCACAAAGAAGCACAAAATGCGATTTAGGTTTAACCAAAACACTTTTATAAAACATAGGTTCAGTAAAAACACTTGTATTGCTTGTGCTTTTTCGTGTCCGTTTTGTGCCTTTTGTGATCGGGGTTGATATGAGTTTGTCGTCACCATTTATTCATCGTCCCGTGGCGACTGTGCTCTTGACGGCGGCGATCGCGCTCGCCGGGGCGGTGGCGTTCAAGTTGTTGCCGGTCTCACCGCTGCCGCAAATCGATTTTCCG
>DATNDM010000363.1:0-3374 GCA_035553235.1 Pyrinomonadaceae bacterium
ACCAACATCGGACCAATCAACGTTTCGGAACGTGCGCTGCGCGAATATTACTTGCCGAGCTTCAAGGCCGCGGTGACTGAGGCGGGCATCATGAGTGTGATGCCTTCGTACAACGAGATCGACGGCGTGCCGTCACACGCCAACAAGTGGTTGCTGCAGAAGCTGCTGCGCGACGAGTGGGGATTCAAGGGCCATGTAGTTTCTGACTATTACGCAATTCCGCAGATGATGGATTTGCATCACCTCGCTGCGGACAAAGCTACAACTGCGAAACTCGCGATCGAAGCCGGTGTCGACGCAGAAACTCCCGATCCCGATTCGTATCCGACGCTCATACAACTGGTCAAAGAAGGAAAAGTTGCGGAAGCGACGATCGATCAGGCCGTCGCGCGAAACCTGCGTGCGAAGTTTTTGCTCGGCTTGTTTGAGAACCCTTATGTCGACGTCGAACGCGCCGTGCAGGTCACAAACTCGGCTGAGCATCGAGCGTTAGCGGCTGAAGCGGCGCGCCGATCCATCACGCTGCTGAAGAATGAAAACAACTTGTTGCCGTTGAATCCCAGTGCGTTGAAGTCGATCGCGGTAATTGGTCCAAATGCGGCCACCGTGCATCTTGGCGGGTACAGCGATGACCCGGGACGCGGCGTGAGTGTGCTGCAGGGAATCAAAGACAAGGTTGGGGATCGAATCAAAGTCAGCTACGCCGAAGGTTGCAAGATAACAAAAGAGGGCGGCGACTGGTTTGCCGATCGCGCCACGCTCAGCGATCCGGCGGAAGATCAAAAGTTAATCGCGGAGGCGGTGGGAGTTGCGAAGAATGCGGACGTCGCGCTGCTCGTGCTCGGCAGTAACGAAGACACGAATAAGGAAGGATGGGCTGACACTCACCTCGGCGATCGCGACAGTCTCGATCTGGTTGGCCGGCAGAATGATCTCGTCAAGGCGGTGCTTGAGACGGGCAAACCAACGATCGTGATGCTGATCAATAGTGGTCCACTCTCGATCAACTACATCGCCGAAAACGTGCCTGCCATACTCGAGGGCTTTTATCTCGGACAGGAGACCGGCGTTGGCGTCGCTGACGTTCTGTTCGGAGATTACAATCCCGCGGGCAAACTCACGATCAGTTTTCCGCGCTCGGTGGGCCAGCTGCCGCTTTACTACAACCGCAAACCGACTGCACGTCGCGGTTACTTGTTCGCTAACAAGGAACCGTTGTTTCCGTTTGGCTTTGGTTTGAGCTACACGACGTTCGGTTACGCGAACCTGAAGGTTAGTCCGGAAAAGATCAGCGCGACTGAGAACGCGAAAGTCAGTGTTACCGTGACGAACACGGGCAAGCGCGCGGGCGACGAGATCGTGCAACTCTACATCCGCGATCTGGTGAGCTCGGTGACGCGGCCGATCATGGAACTGAAAGACTTCAAGCGCATCTCGCTTTCCCCCGGCGAAAGCAAGACGGTTGAATTCGTGCTCACACCCGATAAACTGTCGTTTCTCGATCTGAATATGAAGAGCATCGTCGAGCCCGGTTGGTTCGACATCATGGTGGGAACGAGTTCCGTAAAGTATGACACCGTCAAACTCGAAGTTACGGCGAAATAGTTTGTATTCTCTGTGCAACCTCTGTGTCCTCTGTGTCTCCGTGGTGGTTTTACTCGCAAACGGTCAACCACAGAGACACAGAGAACACAGAGATAGCACAGAGAAGAGGGCGTTGAAGGACGTCTTCAAGGACGACTTCAAAATCGGCGCTGCACTGAACCGTCGTCAGATCTTTGAAGAAGACGCGCGCGGTGCGGAGATCGTGAAGACGCAGTTCAATTCGATCACGCCGGAAAATATCTTGAAGTGGGCGCTTGTGCATCCGGAACCAGCGCGGTATGACTTTAGCGCGTCCGATCGTTTCGTCGAGTTTGGCCAGCGGAACGGCATGTTCATCGTCGGCCACACACTCGTCTGGCACAATCAAACACCGGCCTGGGTGTTCAAAGACGCGGATCGTGAGACATTATTGAAGCGTATGCGCGAACACATCTCGACCGTTGTGGGCCGCTACAAGGGCAGAATCAACGGCTGGGACGTGGTCAACGAAGCACTGAACCAGGACGGCACGATGCGGCAGTCGCCCTGGATGAAAATCATCGGCGACGACTACCTCGAAAAGGCGTTTCAGTATGCGCACGAGGCGGATCCGAGCGCGGAACTTTATTACAACGATTACGATCTCGAGTTACCCGCGAAACGTGCCGGCGCCGTCAAGCTGATCACGAAACTGAAAGCCGCCGGTGTGCCGATCTCTGGCGTCGGCCTCCAGAATCACAACCTGATGGACTGGCCTACCGCGGCAGACGAGGATGCGACGATTACAGCGTTCTCGAACTTAGGAGTGAAGGTCAACATCACGGAGCTTGACGTCGATGTGTTGCCACGCACGACGAAGCCCGGCGCCGATTACGCAGTTGATATCCCGGTCACGCCGCAGTTAAATCCGTATGTCGATCGTTTACCGGATGCGACACATGCGCTGCTGGCGACGCGTTACGCGGAGTTGTTTCGCATTTACGTGAAGCATCGTGATGCGATCGATCGCGTCACTTTCTGGGGCGTGAGCGATGGCGACTCGTGGCTGAACAACTGGCCGATGAAGGGCCGCACGAATTATCCGTTGTTGTTCGACCGGCAAGGCCAACCGAAGCCTGCTTTCAAAGCGGTCATTAACAGCACGTCGAAGAACACGAACTAAAACCACAACTGAACATGCGAGGGGCATATGGCAAGCGAAACTTACAAACCGAAACCCGAACACAAATTCACTTTTGGTCTATGGACCGTCGGTAACCGCGGGCGAGATCCGTTTGGCGATGCCACGCGTCCCACGCTGAGTCCAGTCACGATTGTTAAGCGTTTGAGCGAGCTCGGTGCTTACGGCGTGAACCTGCACGATAACGATCTGATCCCGATCGATGCCAGCCCGACTGAAAGAGATCGCATCGTGCGCGAGTTCAAGCAGGCGCTCGACGACACCGGCATGAAGGTGCCGATGGCGACCACGAACCTTTTTTACGATCCGGTGTTCAAAGACGGCGCGTTTACTTCCAGCGATCCGAGAGTGCGTCTTTATGCGCTGCAGAAGACGATGCGCTCGATGGATCTCGGCGCGGAACTGGGCGCGAAGATTTACGTGTTCTGGGGTGGCCGCGAGGGCGCGGAGGTAGACGCGGCGAAGGATCCGCGCGAGGCGTTGAAGTGGAATCGCGAAGCTCTCAACTTCCTGTGCGAGTATTCAATCGATCAGGGATATGGCTACAAGTTCGCGCTCGAGGCGAAACCGAACGAACCGCGCGGCGACATTTACCTGCCGACAACGGGCA
>DATNDM010000364.1:0-4475 GCA_035553235.1 Pyrinomonadaceae bacterium
GCGAGGAAATCTTGTGACATCGCCTTGATCAGAGTCAGTCGTTGATTACAGGATGAACAGGATCAGTTTCCGAGTACCTCGACAAAAATATCCATCGTGCCGCCGCAAACCATTCCTTCTTCACTCGCCTCGTCAGCAGTGAGCGAGAAGTGGTGCAGACGCGATTCGCCTGAGCGCATGGCCGCCTTCGCCTCGGCCCAAACCTCAGCCTCGATGCAACCGCCGCCCACGGTTCCCGCGACTTCGCCGTTTTGAAAGAAAAGCATCTTCGCACCACGCTGTTGCGGAGTCGAGCCACGTGTGTGCGCGACTGTCGCGACCACCACGCGCTCCCCACGGTCGTTAGCCTGGTTAATCAGTCGATACAAATCACGTTGTGGAATGGTGGACATGGAACTTTGCGCTTCGTTGTTCGTGTTTGCTTGCGGCGAGTCTACGTCACCGCGCCAAAAGTACAAAATACGAGCCCTAAGCCCAACTCACCTCTTGCGGCAAACTACTTTGTATTGTAAAGTCACGCACATTCGTTTGATTGACAGGAGGACGGGATGGAAGAAGAGCGGCAGGACTACTACCAACCGGGACCGAACCGTTTTACGTTCTTCGCGGGAATAATAATGCCTGCGCTCTCGATCACGGTCGAAGCGACCTCGCACATCTGTGCCAACGCCTTTTTCGATCCGATCCCGACGATCTGGCACCTCATGCTCGTCATCTTTGTCCCGCTGGCGCAGCTGCAAGCCTGGTTCGCGATTCGTCGCCGCGCTGGCGACCGTCTGGCACTGGCCGGATTTCTTAACGCCGCCGCGATCGGTATTTCGCTCTTCTATTCGATCGTGTATGTCCCGCTTCTGCCATTGAGTCTGGTGGCGCTACTGTTCGGACTCGGTCTGTTGCCGCTCGCTCCGTTCTCGTCGCTCTTGGCTGCACTAATCATGCGTCGCCAGTTGAAGAAGGTCGCGGCCATGGCTCCGCAACGCAGTTTTAGTCTTACGAAAAAGGGTTTGCTCGCGGGGCTCGCATTGACGACCGTCGTTATCGGAATGATTGAACTGCCATCCACGTTAACGAGTATCGGTATGCAGATGGCAACTTCGAACTCACCACAAATGCAGCGCGAGGGAATTCAGTATTTGCGCGAGTTCGGCAGTAAGCAGGCGATGTTACGGAGTTGCTTTGGCCAATCGCGCTGGGCCACGAATCTCATCGGCTCGGCTTTCTCGATTGGAAATCCAATCTCGCCCCAAGAAGCTCGCAAAATCTATTATCGGGTGACGGGCGAAACGATCGATCCATCGATTGGACCAGAACTCGTCCGCACGAGATTAGATCCACGCCAAACGATTGGCTTCGATCGCAACCAGGGCGGAATACAGGTTGGCAGCGGCAAATTAGAAGGACTTTCCCTCGCGAATTCCAGGCTCAACGCGACCGTGGATGCCGATGGCGGTATCGGCTACATGGAATGGACGCTCGTGTTTGAAAACGATTCTTCGGAGCAGCGAGAGGCGCGCGCTGAAATACAACTGCCGCCGAATGGCGTCGTGTCGCGGCTAACGTTGTGGGTTAACGGCGAAGAGCGCGAGGCTGCTTTCGCTGGTCGCGGCCAGGTCAGAGAGGCTTATCAAAAAGTCGCGATTCAACAGCGTCGCGATCCGGTTCTGATTACGACTTCAGGTCGCGATCGCGTTCTGGTCCAGTGCTTCCCGGTCCCAGCAAACAAAGGCCAGATGAAGATCGGTTTTGGCGTTACGATCCCGCTGGTACTGGAGGATCAAACGCACGCGAAGCTTGTCTTCCCACATTTCCTCGAGACGAATTTCTCGATACCCGACGAGGTTTCTCACGTTGTGTGGGTGATGGGAAAGACTCCGATGTGGGCTGGTACATCCGCGCTTCGTCCGAACTCGACTGGCGATGTTTTCAATGTGAGCGGAGTCATAACAGACGAGGTACTTAACGAGCCGCTCTCCTCCATCACGCTAAATCGGTCGCCCTCAACAGAGATGTGGAGCGAGGATCCTTTCAATCCGGGATTTATCGTCACGCAATCGGTTGTCGAGCACACGCCCGCTCACTTACGCCGCATCGTGCTCGTGGTCGACACCTCCGCGACGATGGCAAGCTACATTCAGCAGATCCAGAATGCGGTTAAATCTCTGCCTGCTGATTTCGATGTGAAGATACTCCTGGCCGATACCGATATTCCCCGCCCGGGAAGCATCGCGTTGACCAACTTGTACGGTCAGGATGCGCAATCGATTCAATGGACGTTGGCCAACGCCACTCTGGCGGGTGGTGCTGACAACGGGCCTGCACTGCTCGAAGCGTGGGAGCTTGCCGCACAAAAGCCGGGCAACAACGCGATCGTCTGGATTCATAGTCCACAACGAATGCTGCTCACGCCGCTCGATGAGCTGAGACAAAAGTGGCAACAGCGTCCGTATGGACCAAAGCTCTATTCCGTGCAAACCAGCAATGGCTCCGATGAAATCGAGAAAAAACTCGACGGCGTCGACGAGGTGAAGCCCGTGGCGCGTACCGGTCTCTTACAAACCGACCTGGAAAAACTCTTCGCGCAACTGACGGGAGCAGTGAAGACGTTCGAATACGTCAGATCGAGCAAGAAATTGGACCATCCGGAGGAATTCAGGTCCGGCCATACCACTGACCACCTCGCGCGACTCTGGGCGAACGACGAAGTCGCGCGCATCCTGGCGCCGCACGACGCATCGTTAACTGATAAAGCCATAACGCTCGCTGCGCGCTATCAACTCGTGACGCCGGTCACGGGTGCGGTTGTTCTCGAAACTCAGGAACAGTATCGCGCTGCTGGTCTCGAACCCGTCAAGGCCGGCACTGTCCCGACGATTCCTGAACCGGAAATGGTGGTACTACTCCTCGTAGCGGCCGCTTTCATGATCTGGATCATGTACCTGAAGCATCGCGGGTCAGGTCGGGGTAAGTGCACCGTATGAAAAGAGTGTTATTTATCCTGGGCCTACAGGTGCTGGCGTTCTGGAGCGTGTGGCGCTGGTACGTCTCGCGTGCCGTGTACTCGTGGGATCAACCATGGGGCGTGCTCGCGCTCATCGCAGCGCTTGTCTTTCTGTTCGCCTCACGCAAGCCATGGCCGCAGACCGAGCGCGCGCTATGGTTGCCGGCAATCTTCGTTCTCTTGTACGCGGCGACGTACCTGGCGCTGGGACCTCTCGCGCGAGCTACAGTCGCATTCACTGCACTTGCCGTGACGATCAGTTCGTTGCGGTTCGGCAAGTCTTTTCATCCGGGATTGTTTGGTCTGTTTTATCTTTCGTTGCCGACGCTACCCACGCTGCAATTCTTCGGCGGTTATCCGTTGCGCGTGGTGGCCGCACAATTAACTGCTCCAATACTGCGGATGAGCGGCTTTGCTGTCATTCCGGAAGGAACGTGTTTGAACTGGGCGGGCCAGATGATCTCGATTGACGCGCCGTGCAGCGGGATCAAAATGCTTTGGGTTGGTTTGTTCTTAACCTTCGTTGTTTTGTGTCTGTACGAATTGCCGTTGCTGAAGACGGTGTTACTGTTGCCGCTCGTCGCCGGTGTCATCATGGCGGCGAACGTCTTTCGCGCGGTGGCGTTGTTTTATCTCGAGGCCGGTGTGGTGAGCATGCCTTCGTGGGGCCACGAATACGCGGGTGTGATTGCGTTTGTGTTGGAGGCGGCTGGGATCATCTCGATCGTGTTGCTGCTGAGAAGAACAAGTTTATGCGTCGCTACTACATGATCGCATGTGTGATTGCGGCGCTGATGCCGTTCGTGTCTGCGCGGTTCGAAACGCCGGCGAATCGCGCGGCGGCAACGACGTTTCCGGGTTGGCCCAGCACGTTTGCGGGCAAGACTTTGACGCCGTTACCACTCAGCGAGATGGAGCAGAAGTTTGCGACGGGCTTTCCCGGACGCATTGCGCGATTCAGTGACGGTGAACGAGAGATCATTATCCGTTGGGTCACTGAAGCCACCCGCAAGCTGCACCCGGCGTCGGACTGTTTTCAAGGTCTCGGTTATAGTGTGAAACCACTCGCTGCATACCGTGATGAGACCGGCTCGCTGTGGGCCAGCTTCGCCGCAACGAAGGGCAACGAGCGACTCGTCGTGTTTGAAAGAATTCATTCTGATTCTGGAGAAACGTGGACGGACGTTTCGGCCTGGTACTGGTCGGCGCTGCGTCACGAAGGTAATGGATCGTGGTGGGCGATCACAGTCGCCGAGAAACAACCTTAATGGTGCTTTGCCTCAAAACTCGGGATGGCCCAACAATGATTTCTGCCTTTTGAGGCAAAGCTCGTTAAAGGGGCTTTGCCTCAAAAGTCGGGAATCACACTTGGACCGGGTCAGTACAGGGAGCGGTAGCGACCTGGTCAAATCATGGGAGTCAACAATCGTTAGGAAATATCGCATGCTGATCACTGACCAGGTCGCTACCGCTCCCT
>DATNDM010000365.1:0-3537 GCA_035553235.1 Pyrinomonadaceae bacterium
CAAAGTCGACGTTGCTGCTCATGGAAAAGTGAAGGTTAATGACCGTCTCGCCGCTGAGTTGTTTCAGATCGTCGCCGAGGGTTTGAGCAATGTCAGGCGTCACGCATTTTGTCGGGATGCGCGGGTTGAGATAGAGTGTAAAGAGACATCACTGCTGTTACAGATCAAGAACAGCAGGCCACGCACCGGTGCGAATCCTGACGGCGATGGTAAGTCGTTTCGGCCGCATTCGATCGCCGAACGCGCTGCCTCTCTCGGTGGAGACACGCAAGTATTTATTGACGACAAAGACTACACTGTAGTCAGTGTCGGAATTCCTCTGTAGTTTTGGAGTCTTATCATGTCTGCTCGGCCCATCACTATCATGATAATCGACGATCACGTCGTGATCCGAAGCGGGTTACGAATGCTGATTGAGCACGACCAGCGCATGAAAGTCGTGGCTCAGGCTGGCAGCAGAACTGAAGCACTCGAGCGCGCTGCCAGCACGAACCCGGATGTCATCATTTTGGATCTGCTGCTTGGTGAGGAAGATGGACTTTCGTTTCTGCCCGAGCTCTGCCAGGCGAGCCCGAACTCACGCGTGCTCGTATTGACTGGAGTGCAAAATCCCGATGCACACCGCCGCGCGATCCGTCGCGGGGCGATGGGCATCGTGTTGAAGGAACACGCAGCCGATAAACTTCTGAAAGCGATCATGAAAGTGAATGAAGGCGAAGTGTGGATCGAGCGCTCGATGATGGGCAGCATGATCCAGGAGTTTAATAAGCCTGCGATGGTGGACCCTGAAGTGTCGAAGATCGAATCGCTCACCGATCGCGAACGCGAAGTGATTGCTTTGATTGGCGAAGGTTTGAAGAACAAGCAGGTTGGTGAGCGATTGTTCATCAGCGAGACGACCGTCACACATCACCTCAGTTCCGTGTTCTCCAAGCTGGACGTCTCCGATCGCCTCGAGTTGATTATCTATGCGTTTCGCCACGGTCTCGCCAAAATGCCGAAGTAAACACCCGCTCGTCGGTTTGGAGGCAGAATTATGCCAGCGAAAATAGGCAATTAGCTCCATTGCCAGCAAAATACGCCAACCCTCATAATCCGATTGGAAACCTCAACCCTGCCCGTACGGATTGTCATGGAGCCTGCGCCGATAAAGATCCGAATCCTGATAGTTGACGATCAGTTAGTCGTGCGTGAAGGCCTTCGCATGCTGATCGAGAACCATCCCGGGACGAAAGTCGTCGCGATGGCGAGCACTCGTTCAGAAGCGATCGAGATCCTCACACGCGAAGTATGTGATTTGATCATTCTCGATCTGGAGCTGGGTGGTTACAGCGCTACGTCTTTTATTCCGCAGTTGCGCGACGCAGCGCGAAATGCGCGCGTGCTCGTGTTAACCGGATCGCGCGATTCCGCGATTCATCAAAAGGCGGCGCAACTCGGCGCGATGGGTGTAGTGCTGAAGGAAGACGCCGCCGACCTGCTGCTCAAAGCAATCGAGAAGGTCTATCGCGGTGAGGCGTGGCTTGACCGCGTCACTTTGGGAAACCTGCTGTTTCAATTGTCCAATAAGGACAAAGACTCTGTCGATCCGCGCGTCAGGAAAATCTCGACTCTTACCGATCGTGAACGACAAGTGATCGCGTTGATTGCCGAAGGACTAAAGAATCGACAAATCGCTGAACGACTCTTCATCAGCCCCACCACTGTCACGCATCATCTCAGTTCGATTTATTCGAAGCTCGGCGTTTCTGATCGCCTCGAACTCGTGATCTACGCCTTCGCAAACAAACTCGCAAAGATGCCGGAATAGGACCGCGACGGCTTTGTACAAAAAGTTCCTACACAATGGATTTCTCTGTGCAACCTCTGTGTTCTCTGTGTCTCTGTGGTGTGTTCTGCTCGGAATTGATCCACCACAAAGACACAGAGAACACAGAGGTTGCACAGAGAAGAGGGCGTTCGTGACTTTTTTGTGCAAAGCCCATCGCGAGAGCGCACTCCCCTTGCGTTATCCGCGGGTGTGGTGTGTCTACAGAGCGCAACACTGCAAGAGACTTTGCGGCAGCATATTGCCCGGTTGTAATTTGCTCTCCTGCTTCACAAAAAACTCAACATTCATGCCTTGAAAATTGGCACCCCACACCCTTGTAGCGCAACGTCAACGTGATTAATCTTCCGCAACCTTTTGACGCGCAATAAGGTCAAAACCTGGGCGCACGATCTTTTTGAACCAGGAGTAATTCCTTCTCGTCTCTGAACAGGCGGCTTCCTTAAACCAGCCCAAGCCCGTCTGTCGCTCGGCAAGCCCGAATTCTCCCGCTCTTTCGAATACCCGACACCTATGGAAGTTTCAGTCTAGAAGTGTCACCCAACCAACAGTAATTGCGTGTGCAACACGCAAGGAGGGACTCCCGTGACTAAGAAACGAAATGTTTGGAAGTGGACCATCGGCATCGGCGTGCTGAGCCTGCTGTTCATCGCAGCGCTGGCGACCACGTCAGCGCGCTTGACCAGCGCGAAGATCGACCATTGGACCACGGCGCTTAATCTGAACGGAACAGCAACCGCTGCTCTGACTCCCACCGGAACAGATAATATCAACAGCGTTTTCGAGCTCGATGGCAACATCACCGATGCGTCGCCCGGCCCTACGCCTGACGACTGGGCCACGCTCAACTGCGATGGCGGCAATGCGCTTGTGAAAACCGGCGTGATACACGACGGTCTCGCCAAATCGATTTACACAGGCGGTGGATCGAAAGATCCCTCGCTACTTTCCCAATGGCAGTGGAAAGACGGTTCCGTTCCCGATAAAGACGAGATCATTAACGCGTATGCAGCGAAGTACCTCGGCACCCCATCCGGCGATGACATCATCGTTTTTGGCGCCGATCGCTACGATAACAGTGGTGAAGCGTTCATCGGCTTCTGGTTTTTCAAAGACGCCGTCGTTCCCGCGGCAGATGGCCGCTTCCGCAAGGGGCCACTGGCAACCGATCCACTGTCGGTACACCAGGTCGGTGATGTGCTTGTGCTGATCGAATTCTCGGTGGGCGGCACGGTGCCTACCGCTAAGGTGTTTGAATGGGTAGGCTCAGGCGGTTCCGAATCAGGTGGAACACTTAACGATATTACGGGTACGGCGCCGGCGACCGCTGTGAGGTCGATCTCGAACGCGGTAGCGCAGACCATACCGGGCTCATGTCCCGCCTGGCAGTACACTCCCAAAGGCGGCGTGCCCGGTGGCCCAATATCAACGAATAGCTTTTTCGAAGGTGCTATCAACCTCGATGCGTTCCCTGCTCTGGCAGGTGCGTGCTTCTCCAGCTTCCTGGTCGAAACACGTAGCTCGTCCAGTGTCACGGCAACGTTGAAAGATTTTGCGCTGGGCCAGTTCAACACCTGCGCCTCGATCGAAGTCAGCAAGACCGCGGATAGCAATGCCGTGTGCGACGGGCATACGACTACTTACACCTACGTTGCCCATAACACGAGCGGCGTCGCTTTGGACACCACGCTCGTTGACGACAACGAAAC
>DATNDM010000366.1:0-5081 GCA_035553235.1 Pyrinomonadaceae bacterium
ATTTCGTTGCCCCGTCGCGAGCTAATCAGCCTGGGCCGTCGGAGCATCGGCATGGGGCACAAAGCACATTCGGCAACGCGCTTCGTATTTGTCAGCAGCGCCGACCGCAACACGTTCTTCCGATTCAAACGTGCGCTGTGAGTAGTTGGCCGGCTGACCACACTTCATGCAGATCGCGTGAGTTTTAGTGATGTATTCGGCAATCGCTAAGAGTTGTGGCATCGGTTCCCATGGTTTTCCGGTGTAGTCCTGGTCCAGGCCGGCGATGATTACTCGGACGCCGCGGCGTGCGAGGGTGTTGGCGACGTTCACGAGCTCGTTGTCGAAGAACTGTCCCTCGTCGATTCCGACGACCTCCGTGTCAGGATCGACTTTCTCTAATATCTCAGCGGCGGAGCGACTGTTCGCCGAGTCGTGCCGCATCTCCGAGTGAGAAACAATTTGACTCTCCGAGAAGCGCGAATCGAGTTCGGGTTTGAAGACTTGCACCTTCTGGCGCGCAATCCTGGCGCGGCGCAGGCGACGGATCAGTTCCTCTGATTTTCCTGAGAACATCGATCCAGCGATGACTTCGACCCAGCCTGCATTCGGCCGCGAATTTGGTCGTGGTTCATCATGATTAACTTGTGCTACGAGTTCGTCCATTCGTCTATTGGCGGTAAAGTTTGGGATTGTAAAAAGGCGCGAATGCTGCAATCAGTGCCAGCTCAAAACTCAGTGAACGCGTTACCAGATCGCGAGATAAAACTCCCCACGCTCCTTGTTTGCTTCGAACGTCGCGTTCGCCAGTGACATCGTCGATTACTGTTCCTAACTCGCGGCGGCCTTCGACCACTTGCTTGACGATGTGTGGCGGAACCGAGATCGACGGTGCTGCCCCGAAAACTCCTTGCTCACCGTCAGTGGCGTAAGCCCAACCGCGCAAAAATGTATGCCATTCACCTTCGATCGAGATCGAATGAAAGCCGCCTTCGAGGCCGACGTAGAGGTCCGCTTCAAGACGTCGGCTCTTCAGCGACTCGAGTGCGCCGAGCGCTCGTTCGCGCGCTCCCTCCATCAACTGCCAGTCAGTAAGCGGCATTGCCGGAACGCTGGTCTCCACGCGCCGCGCCACGACGTTCGCGTTGGCCCAGTCAGGGTCAATGGCCGCGATCCGTGCGACGCTCGCACGCACCGCCATGATTTTTGCTGCGCGATCCGATCCGAGGGCGATTGTCTTAAGTGCCACAGATACTCGATTGATTCCTGCCGCTGGGAACGACTAGCTAACGTGCAGGTTGAATTGCGAGAGAAGCTACAACACAGGAGAGCGATTCGTCAAAAACGATGTTTTCGACGAGGAGAGAATTTCGACGACGTTGGACACCGAGAACCGTCCCGGCACAAGCTAAGACACCGGCACAGACATCGTATCTGCCCTCATTTTCTGTGCCTCATACACAGCTTTCTTACAATTGAGCAACACACCGACTTTGTCGTCGAGATCGTCACCGAACACAGGAATCTGCGAGTTCTTTAAAATATCTCGGACTTGCAAAGGCGTGAGTGCGGGGTTGGCTTCGAGGAGCAGTGCTGCGGCTCCACCGACTTTAGCCACTGCACCGGAAGTTCCTCCAAAGAAGAGCGTGTGGCCATTGCGAGGCGAGCAGGTAAGATCATTTTCAAGGTCACCCGGAGCGTACACGACCACTCTTGGACCAGTCTTGCTGTTGGCGAAGTTATGTTGCGGATCGAAATCTGTCGCCCCGACCAAAACAGAATTCGTCTCAGGGATATCGTCACCATTATCGGCAATGCCGGCGTCGCCTGGATTATTTCCGGCGGGAACACACACCACGATATTTGCGGCAATGGCATCGGTGATGACCTGGTTAATGGCCTGAATGCACTCGATATTTCCTTCTGACTCTGTCTGTATCTCGAGCACAATGACCTTCCGTCTGGAAGAAGGCTCGCCTCTTACAAAATCAACTGCGTTTACCCAATCAAAGTGATTCACCACTTCATCGTGACCTGCCTGAATCGCCCAAAGAATCGATCCCGGGGCAAAGCCGACCATTCCGCTGTTATTCAGTCGAGCTCCTGCGAGTCCAAGAGTCGCTGTACCATGATCGACTGAACCACCTTCCGAAATGCCGATGCCGTCGGTGAAGATGTTCTTTCTCAATTCGATATTTGGTCCATACTCATCATGCGAGTCGTCAAAACCCCAGTCGATCATAGCCAGAATTACGCCGGCGCCGGTAACTTTCGTTAACGCCGGAATCAGATGGCAGCGGAACGCATACCATTGGAGATTCGGGTCTTGATCGTTTGTGCCTAATAGAGGCTCATGGATACTGCTCGGAGGAGCCACTTTGGCAACCGGGTTAGCACGCTCAACCTGGGGCAGAGCCTGCAACTCTTTGGCGATTTTTGAAACGTCCGCGTCATCGGAAAAGCGCAGTGTAACCAACTTGTCGCGGCCTGAGGTGGAGTAGAACTTGCGCGCCTCCTCTATAGACTCTCGGGACCAGGAGTGCTGGAGTGGGAATGATGGTCGCCATGAGACCAGCTGATTTTTCGCGAGTATGGACGACAACTCGGAAGGCCACTGCTTCTCAGGCTTAGTTCTGTGCAGTGACTCGGAAAAGTCGAACCCAACAAGACCAGAATCGGCCGCTGAGCGGAATTTCACTTCAACCAGCCCGGGCACCCACGGACTCTTTGCTGGTTCGTCCGGTTCACAATCATCACCGTGCTTTCTGTTTTTTTTATACATACCTTTACCTCATCAGTCGAAGCGAGAAGCGATTTCATTTGCATGAAACCGCTGCCCCGCAATCAACGGTTAAAGCCCGCCGCTCCGTCTACCGAGTACAACTGCTCCACATAACGCCGGATCGGGAGAGGGCGTCGGATCACCTTCACGTATTAACCGGAACTCATCTGCCGGCGGCGTCCTGAACAAGTGCGTGTAATACATCGCGAAGTGACCGGGACCCGGCGCATACGGCGCGTCTGGCGCTACATCCGGCGGAGCATTCGAGATCTCGTAAATCACGCCGTCGTCGTCTCCTTCATCGAACGTATAAATCGGGATCGTGCTGGTGCCGGCCTTCAATGTCACATTGCCCATTTCAAAACCGATTTTGCAGGCAACTACTTCCGCCGCCCTGCCAAACGGTACTTGATGAGCAGGAGGATTGGCGTTTTTGCGATTGAGCAGTTTTGACAACTGCTGCGTATAGAACACGCCGTGACGAACTCTCAAGACCATTAAAAGCTTGGTCATGTCGAGTTCAGCAGTCAGATCTCGATCGTGGAGATCTGTGCCTTCGAGGTCAGCCAGCCAGCGAAAATCCTTGGCGATCGGATGATGAATTCGATCAAAATCCTCACCTTGCCGTAATCGCGTGGCTTTCGGTTGAGCCGGATTCGACACTTCAATTTCCCAATCGCGCGCCGTGCTTCGGTTACGGAGATCGAAAATTGAGCTGATTACGCCATTTGTGGTTTTGATAATGCGTGGGACATGAGCCGCGTGGCCGCCCGCCTCCGCGTGAGCCGGTGCATTCACCACGCCGATTTCCATGTGATCACCCATTTTGTGAAAAACCATTAACCCTCGAAAAACGATTGTTGCCGACATGACAACTGCTCCTTTCTTCTGTACCGATCCAACAAACTTTTGTTGTTCAAAGAATATGCAGACGGGAAAGAAAACGTTTCGTGTTGGAGAAGAAGATCATCCAGGCGTCGTGGTCCACCTTCACGGCCTGTGGTCCATTGCCTGGATTGAACTCAGAAATCCGCGTAGCCGCCGTTCAAAGTGAATGCGGCCCAGTAGTAAGGGCTTTGAAAACGTGTTTGGGAATCGTGAAGCATTGCGCGTTGTGCGTTCGCAAGGGCGACGGCAGTGCTGGTTTGCCGGCGCTCTTTGTGGAAGAGAACCATTAACTTCTCGGTCGCGACGGAATCAACTGGCCAAAGACTCGCAACCACGAGCGGAACGCCTGCTGCGATAAAGGCGCGGGCCAAACTCGCCATTCCTTCTCCGTCGTAGTATCGCTCCGCGCCTGTTTGACATGACGAGAGAACTACCAGGCGCGTTCGTTCCAAGCCCAACCGGTAAACCTCATACGCGTGCAGCTCTGATTCAGTTCCGCTGCCGGAGAGCAAGAGTTTCGAGTTCAACGGCACATCGTTATCGAGCACCGAATGGAGGGCGAGATGCACCACATCAGACCGCGGCATTTCATTCTTCACGGCTGCGGCAGTGGCATTTGGCTCCAACAACTGTAGAGCGTCTTTGTAGTTTGCGGCAATCTCCTGGGCTTCTTTTTTGGCGTTCGGTAGATCATCAAGGTCCGGAAAAGCAGCGCGATCAAAGCGCGGATTTCCGACAGTTAACACCCGTTCATCTTTAACGCGTGCCTTCTGAGTTGCATTTGTTGAGCAGTTCAAAAACACGCTCGGACTTTGCGAGGTAGTGACGACATAGTCTTCGATTAAATATTTTTGAGACGCGGGCGATATCAGCGCAGCAAACGGAATAGAACTGAGGTTTTTATCAGGGATTATGCAAATGATTCGTTTATTGTCTAAAAGCGTTTCGATGGGTTGGATGAGGAATGCGTAGAGTTGTTTCGCGAGTGTGATCTCTTCTTCCCGATCGTTTGGCGGCTTCGCAATCACCGCCAGATAGCGCTGGATCGTATCGTTCAAAACCCGACGCGACACATTCGACTGTCTGAACGCGATTTCACGTTTCGAGATCACCCAGATCAGCGTTTTGTCATCAAGCACCGCGTACTGCACGAGCTGCGCGCCTTCCGGAAGTTTCTCTTTTATTGCTTCCGCGGGTTCAGGCTGGGCAACTGAGTGAGCAATGATCTCGGGATCCAGGGGATTGTCGACCGCCTCGGCGTCTTTGTTCAGCAAATCGAGCAATGAACGCGCGCGGGATTTTTGCAGATCCTGAAATGCCTGTTCCGGATTGTTCAGGCGCGAGACTTCAAAGTCGATAACCGTGTCGTAAACGCTTTGCTCGGTCTCGAAAAATGAATTGCGATTGTTTTCTTCACTGATCTGCTTTCGAT
>DATNDM010000367.1:0-4457 GCA_035553235.1 Pyrinomonadaceae bacterium
CTGGTAGCCGAGTTTGCCGAGAAGCTGTTGGAGCTCATCGTAACAACCGTGAATGTCGCCGATGATGTCGAATGGGCCATGCTCATGCTTGAGATTGTTCCAGAGTGGCTGCCGCTCGATGACGACCGCCTCGATCTCTTCCGGTGTCGAGAATTCAAAGATGTGACGAAAGCCTTCGCGTTTGAGGTTGCGGATTGAACGACGCAATTGCTGGCTTTGCTGTCGAATCACGTGTGGTCCAAAGTTTCGATCCGACCGACTTTTGTTTCGATCCTGGCAGAGACGATCCGGCAGATTGAAGACAATGGCTACGGGAATGACGTGATGATCACGCGCGAGCGCTACCAGCGGTTTGCGTGCCTCCGTCTGAACGTTCGTAGCGTCGACTACAGTTAGCTTTCCGGCCTTGAGCCGCTTCGCCGCGATAAAGTGCAAAACTTCGAAGGCCTCGGTCGTTGCGGTCTGATCGTTCTCATCGTCAGAAACCAACCCACGACAGAAATCCGATGACAGGACCTCGGTGGGTTTGAAGTGCTTGCGCGCAAACGTCGACTTCCCCGCCCCGGACGGACCAATGAGTACCACGAAAGCCAACTCTGGAATTGTTATCACGTTACCCAAAACGAATTCCTTTTACGCAGATCCGCGTTCATCCGCGTTCATCCGCGGCTGAAGACAGCCATCTGTGTCGGCGCGCCGAGAGCCGGGTGTTCCGTTCCGACCGGTAACAGCCTTACCTCATAACCATACCGTCCAGCAATCGCGTCAGCCCAGTGCGCGAATTGCTCGCGCGTCCATTCAAAGCGATGGTCCTTGTGCCTGAGCTTGCCCGCCGGCAGAGTCTCAAACTGGACGTTGTACTCGACGTTCGGCGTAGTTAGCACCACGGACGCGGGCTTCGCAAAATCAAACAGCACGCGTTCGAATGCGGCCAACCGAGCCTCGTCCAAATGCTCAATGACTTCAACAACCGTCGCCGCGTCGTAACCAGCCAATCGATTGTCGCGATACATCAGCGAACCCTGCATCAACTTCAAACGTTCGCGCTGGCGCGCCGGCAGCCGGTCGATCTTGAGACGCTCGTTCGCAATCTGAAGTGCGCGGTGGGAGACATCGAGTCCGACTATCTCGTCAAATCCTCGATCCTCGAGCAGCGCGCGCAGCAGTTTGCCTTCGCCGCAACCAAGATCGACAACGCGCTTTGCTCCACAGCTCTTGAGCGCCGCGACGACTGTATTGATGCGCTGCTGATTCAAATTCAGCGGCCGCTCAATCGCCTCTTCTTCGTTGTTATGAACAGTCGCGGCAACATCGGGATCAGGCGACTCTTCATCAACGAGTCGAGACAGCGCCTCGCGCGCCAGATCGCGACGATACTTCAGATATCGCTTCGTGATCTCTTCCCTTTCGGGATGAGCGGCGAGCCAACCGCTGCCGTGTCGTAACAACTTCTCAACCTCGTCATCGCCAACCCAGTAATGCTTCTCGTTATCGAGCACGGGAACAAGCACGTAGATGTGCGTCAGCAAATCACGCAATCGCACATTGCCCCGGAGTTCGACGGTGTAGTACGGGCTCTCGCCCCATTCAGGAAACTTTTCGTCAAGCTCGTGACGCTTAACCGTGACTTCATAACCCAGAGGCTCGAATAGTCGTCGCAAAAACTTTTCGCCGGTGCGTGAGGGAAAAACCGAGATCCTCGCGGTCAGCGGCATCGCGATTTCCGTAAGTTCCGGTCTACCTTTGCTTCGGCCGGCTAGTGCGCTCCCCAACACGCGCGCAATCGCGACACTGAGAAATGAAGACGCCACGTACGGGCGATCATTGACGTACTGATCGAGCGTTCCACCTTCGCCGCTCGGTCCGCGTCGATTCCGAACAAGCGCGACCGGATCGACGTCGAGAAGTAACGCCGCGGTACAACGCTCACTTGTTGCTTCCGGATAGAACAGATGTGCCTGCCCGAAGGAAAGTTCAAAAGACTGCACACGAGCGGGGTTCTTGTGAAGCAAGTAACCCAAGTCGGTGGCCGGTGGTGTAGTACTGGTTATGGTTAACAACATCGAGAGTTAATTGAAAATCAGATGAATGCCTGCGTGCTCCGTCTGGACCATCGTCGGCTCGACTCCGAAGACCTGTTCAATGCGTTCAGTTGTGAGCACGTCAGCGGGAGTGCCGTGCGCGACGATGCGTCCGCCACTGAGCATCAGGATCTGATCGGCAAAGCGCGCGGCGAGATTCAGATCGTGCACCACGCCCACTGTAACCACGTGGCCGGCATCTGTAAAACTTCGGATCCGCTTCATGAAATCGATCTGGTGACGGATGTCGAGAAACGTCAGCGGCTCGTCGAGAAAGAGGTAGCGGCACGAATCGACGGAATCGTCGCGCCATAGTTGGGCCAGCACCCGCGCGAAGTTTACGCGCTGGCGCTCACCACCGCTGAGAGTCTGATAGTAACGATCCCTGAATTCCGTGACGTCGAAGTGCTGCATGACTTCATCGACAATGCGATCGTCTGTTGGTCCTGGCCGGCCGGAAAAGTGAGGATAGCGGCCCATCAGCACCACCTCACGGACCGTTAAAGGAAACGCGATCTCGATTGCCTGTGAAAGCACCGCACGCCGTTTCGCGAGCTCCGCTTCGCTCACCTGACTAACATCAGCGCCCTCGTACTCGACCGTGCCTGTTTGCGGACGCAGCAGACGCGCGAGAACTTTGACGAGGGTCGACTTGCCCGCGCCGTTCGGGCCGACAAGCAAATGAAGCCCACCCGGCGCGAACGTCGCGGAGATATCCGAGATGAGCACCTTGCGGCCGACGCTGAAACTAATGTTGCTGCCAATAAGCACGATGAGAAGTCGATGCTGACCTAATGACTGCTTCTCTGTGCAACCTCTGTGTTCTCTGTGTCTCTGTGGTTAGTGATTTCTCAGCAAAAAGCCACCACAGAGACACAGAGGACACAGAGGTTGCACAGAGAAAGAATCAGAACACGTACTGCCGTCGACGCAGTAAGAAAATAAATACCGGCACTCCAACCGCCGACGTCACGATACCGATCGGCAACTCCGCCGGACGCACAGAAAGGCGCGCGATCAGATCCGCGAGTGTCAGCAGCGTCGCACCAGTCAGCGCGCTGCCGACGATCAAAAATCGATTATCGGCGCCGCCCAGCATCCGCAAAATGTGCGGCACGACCAGGCCGACGAAACTGATGACGCCCGTGAACGCCGTCGCCACCGCCACGATGACGACGTTGACGGAAAGAATGATCCATTTCAAACGATTAACGTTAACGCCGAGATACGTCGCTTCTTCTTCTCCGATCATCAACGCGTTGAGTTGTTTCGCATAACGCAATGCGACGATCGATCCGAGAATAGTCGTCAACGCCACGATTTCAACTGCTTTCCAACTTGCGCCGGACACCGTTCCCAAACTCCAGAACGTGATCGAACGTGCTTGCGGATCGCGCGCGATGTACGACAGAAATCCGATCGCGCTCATGAACAGCGCATTCACTGCAAGCCCGGTCAGCAAGAGCATCACGATCGACGCACGGCCGTCTTCTCGCGATCGCGCGAGGAGAAACACGAGATAGGTAGAGATTACGCCGCCCAAACATGCGGCAACCGGCAAACTCCAAAGACTCTGTCCGAGGTGAAACACGCCGCCGAGAACGAAGAACAAAGCAGACCCAAATGCAGCGCCGCTCGAGGTGCCGACCAGTCCCGGCTCGACGATGGGATTGCGAAACAACGCCTGCATCAACGTACCGCCGACGCCGAGACTCGCACCGACTAGCAGGCACAGAATCGCACGCGGGAAACGCAGTTCGAGAAAGATGCGCTGGTCCAGAGTTGGTTCAGGACGTCCGGGAAAGAGCGATGCGAGCGCGTGCGTGATTTCAGCAATCGAGAAGTCGATCGCACCGTATCGTATCGAAGCGATTAGTACGAGAAGAGTGACAACAGCTAACGCGATGAGGAGTAATTGTCGACGGCCGTGTTGCGTTGTCACTTTTTATGAATGATTGCGGCTACTTTGGCGATGTTTTCTCCCGACCGTGGGCCGAAGTAATTTAGCACGTTCTCTTCGATTCGGAAGATACGATTGTCGCGCGCAGCGTTCGACGTGGCGACTCCGGGCAACGCTTTGATCTGATCCATCGAGCCGTTGAGACGATCGTAACCGTAGTCGGTCATCAAAACGACATCGGGGTTCGCTTTCGCGATGATCTCCGGCGACTCCATTCGCTGCATGCCGCGACCTGCGTTCTCGACCGCCATCTCACCGCCCGCGAGTTCGATCATCTGACTGACGCCGCCGCCGTCGCCGCCGCTGCCTTTGGCCACGACGAGATACACGTTCGACGCGCGTCCGAAATGAATGACCGCCACGCGTGGATGATCCGTGTATTGCTTCACCTTTTCCAGCGACGCGGCGCGTTGCGT
>DATNDM010000368.1:0-3936 GCA_035553235.1 Pyrinomonadaceae bacterium
CGACGGGGAACGGCGGGTCCCACGCAGACATGTCTTCCGACTCAGTGATTCCGGGATACTCTGGAACAAGATCGCGATCCGCCGCGAAACCCGAAATCGGCACGACCGCTACTAACTGAAAGTCAGCCTTCTTCGTTTCGAGGCGGCCGTCTTCATGCCAGAGATAATATTCGAGCGAGACGACGTCGCCGGGTTTCGCGTTTAGATCTCGTGCGGTCCAGTCGTTGAGAATGATCGGCGGCTGGCTTTGCCCGAACAAGCTGATTTCTCTGTGCAACCTCTGTGTTCTCTGTGTCTCTGTGGTTGTTTTTACGAAAGATGCCTTAACCACAGAGACACAGAGGCCACAGAGACTGCACAGAGAAGAAGCTTGAGCATTTGGGCAAGGCCTTGGTCCGTTTTGCGCTAACTGTACGCTCGTGTTCGCGATGTTCGCGAGCGTGTCGTCATCGACTGCGGTTACGAGTGAATACGGCGTCGAACGTCCACCGGAGTTGATGCTGTTGGCCAGATAAGAAAGCACGGGCACCGTTCGCAGCCCCATTGATTTGGCTGCTTCGCTCGCTGCGGACGTCACGTGCTCGTTGACGATCCGGCTATTACTCTCGACTGAAAGTCCGCGACTGTTGTCGAGAACTCGTAGCTTGAGCCCGAAGTCCTCGAGCGTCGCTTTCTCTTTCAGCGACGTCGCAATGTTCTTCTGCTGCTCGGCAGCTTGCGTTCCGGCAAGACGCGTAATCAGTATCGTATTGATCCTGCCACTTCCGACATCGGGCCCGAGCTCTTTTTGCAAAAACGCAAGCGACACGAACACAGCGCGCACGGCTCCGTGCTGCGGTTGCAACGAAAACTCTCCCAACGATTCGCCCCCGAGCACACCGCTCACACTCAGCCTGATTGTCTTGCCGGGATCTTCCTTGCGGCCATGCAACGATTCGATCGGAATCTCCGAAGGCTTCTCAATCCGCAACAGTATCGACTCACCTGGACCACCACCGAGCTCCGTCGCGAGATTCTGACTGACGAGCGCGTTCCGGTTCTCCGGTGTCGTCACGCCGGCGACGCCATTAAATTTCCAGAAGCGCTCGTCAACACCGTAAACGTTTACATCACCCGCGCGTCGCTTACTCGCCTCATGAACAACCACGCCCTTAATCGCGATCAGCGGGCACGTCGTTCCAACGCCTCGCTGTTCGAGATCAGTCGCGAGTTGCTCGCGGAAAAAGTTCGGCGCTGAAATCAGGTCGTCAGTCTTGCCCAACCGGCGGGACGAAAGATCGCGCAAACTGCCGCGCACTGACTCACCAATCAACAGCGCGCCCGCGAGCACGGAAACAGCGATCGCCACACCGAGCACGACCACAAGGTTGGTTTGCCAGTAGTACCCGAGACTGCGTTTGATGAGTTGAGTAGTTTGCATTAAAGCGTTTCGAGATGCAGGTTCTTCAATTCGAAGCGCTGGGGGAAACGAGCAGCGAGTTCCTTGCTGTGCGTCACGACAATCAGGATTCTCTCCGGGTCCTGATGAGTTTCCAAAAGCAAATCTGCAACGATGCCTGCGGATTTTTGATCGAGATTTCCGGTCGGCTCGTCGCACAACAACAGTTGCGGTCGCATGATCAGTGCGCGTGCGAGTGCGGCACGCTGCTTCTCACCGCCCGAAAGCTGTGCGGGACGATGGTCCAGGCGTTCACCAAGTCCGACCTGTTTGAGTAGTTCGGTGGCGCGGCGTGTTGGTTCGCCGTTCGCAGACGTCGCTACCATCGTCGGCGTCAACACGTTCTCGATAACCGAACACTGCGGCAGCAGACAGTGATCCTGAAACACAAAACCGATCTGCTGATTGCGAAATGCGGCAAGCTCCTTCGCGTTCAGCAAAAAAGGATTCTGTCCTTTTAAAGTAACCGTACCGCTCGACGGCGGCTCGAGTGCGCCGAGCATGTAAAGCAGCGTGCTTTTGCCACTGCCCGATGGTCCCATGATCGACACCGCCGAGCCCGGCGGCAGCGTGAACGAGACGTCGGAGACGATGCGCAGTGGTCCAGCGGGAGTCGCATACTCCTTCGAAAGATTCTCAGCCTTTAACATATCCGCGTCAATCAGCGTTCATCCGCGGCTCAGAATTGCCAAACGAATACCGCCCCTCTAGAATCAGGCAATTCGCGATGAGCCAGTTCGATTCGAACAAAGACTACTACGGCGTTTTGGGCGTCGACAAGGAGGCCTCTCAGGTCGAGATCGAGCGCCAGTACAAACGCGCGGCCGCGAAGCATCATCCGGATCGCGGCGGCAGCGAAGAGCAAATGAAGTCTTTGAACGAAGCGTACGGTGTTCTGAAAGACAAGTCGCTGCGCACGTCGTACGATGCCACCCGACGCAGGCCCACGGCCGCCGGCAGTTATGCGTTCACGCCGGTTACGACTCCGACTGCACGAGAGGTCGGAGTCTTCGGACACTGCCTGAGCGCTGGTCTTTGTTTGATCGCGGGCGTTTTTCTGTTGTTGCTGGTGCGTTTCCAGTGGATTTTCTTTCTGTGGCCGCTCGCGTTGCTGGCGCTGGGCGTGCTCGGGTTCGGAGTGCTGCTTGCCCGCAGCGCGATGGTCGCAGTGAACGATTCGCTGCCGGTGACGAATCGTTTCAAGCGTCACACAAAGGTCCAGGAAGTCGCTTTTTGGACCGTGATTGTTAGCGGCGGTTACGGGCTGTACGTGTTGATGACGTTATGATCACTGGGCTGGATCTACTCTTTCTCGAGGTCAACAGCCTCGAGGAGTCGATCGTCTTTTACGAGGGCATGCTCGGGATGACGGTCGAGTCGGTCAACACTGAGTCGGAACCTCCGATGGCTAAGGTGCGCGGCGGCGCGTTGCGCATCACGCTCGCGCAAAATCTCGAAACAATGCTGCGTCGCGGGCGCGGCGTCCACTTCTTCGTCGGTGTTGAAGATGTCGATCAGTTTTACGATGATCTGATCGAGCGTGGCGCGGACGTGGCGCCGCCAATGGATGAAGGTTGGGGCGGTCGCTTTGTGACGCTCGAGGATCCTGACAAGTATCGCTACTTCTTTGTGACGTGGACGAATAAAGAAACGGGGTGACGAATGGCCGGACAACACATGGAAAATCTTTTTCGCCGCTTCAAGGGTGAGGTAGTCGATATCAAAACGATCTCAGGCGGAATTTATTCGGGCAAGGTTTCTGAAGTCACGAACGATTACATCGAACTGGTCGAGACTACAGAACCAAGCGGGCAACGCGTGTTTATTACTTTTGGATCTATCGAATCTATGGCCATTTCAACCGCGGATTAAATCCGCGGCTAAGTTTTAGTTTTTATGCAGTACGTAGAGAATCCACCGAATCCGTGGTTGACGCACTCAGTCGAATGGATCGGCGAACCGCCTGAAGCCAAGCTCGAAGTCTTTGAAGAGACTGCGACGCGCCACATCATCACACACAACAACAGTCCTGACGTCGGTTTCGATTACACCGTCAACTGCTATCGCGGCTGCATACATGGCTGCACGTATTGCTTTAGTCGTCCGACGCACGAGTATCTCGGTTACGGGGCCGGCACCGATTTCGATCGCAAGATCGTCGCGAAAGTGAACGCGCCGGAGCTGCTTCGCCAGGATTTGATGAGGCCGTCATGGAAAGGCGCCGAGATCGTCTTTTCGTTTACTTCCGATCCATATATTCCACTCGAAGCGAATTACAAACTCACGCGCCGGTGTTTGGAAGTGTGTGCGGAGTTTCGTAACCCGGTGGGTGTGATCACGAAATCAGCGTTGATTCGCAGAGACATCGACGTGCTTCAGGATCTCGCGCGCAATGCCAGTCTCGGAGTGTTCTTTACGATCCCGTTTACTGACGTCGAAACTGCCCGTGCCGTCGAGCCGTATGCGCCACTTCCGGAAGCGAGATTTCATGCGATGGA
>DATNDM010000369.1:0-6022 GCA_035553235.1 Pyrinomonadaceae bacterium
GCGCGCGCGCAACTCCGCTCGTTGCATGACGCCGAACCGATGCTGTTCATCGATCACCACGAGTCCGAGCTTCTCAAACGCGACTGCCTCCTGGATCAACGCCTGCGTGCCGATGCACGCGTGAATCTCGCCTTGCTTCAACGCGTTTTGCAGCCGTCGTTTTTCCGCGGCGCGCACCGAACCGGTCAACAGCTCGACGCGATACGGCGTCCGGGCGAGCAGGCGCTTGATGCTGCGTGCGTGTTGCTCAGCGAGGATTTCAGTCGGCGCCATCATCGCGGTTTGCAGATCGTTTTCCATCGCGGCGAGCATCGCAACCAGCGCGACAATCGTCTTGCCGCTGCCGACGTCGCCTTGTAACAGACGATTCATCGGCGCGCGTGACTGCATGTCTTTGAAGATCTGAGCGGTAACTTTTCGCTGAGCATTTGTGAGTGTGAATGGCATCACCGAGGCGATGTGAGTTTTTACAGCCTTATCAATGCGCAGCGGCATAGCTTTGACTTCTTTTTCGCGTTGCCCGCGCTTGAACCCGATCGCAAACGTGACCCAAAAGAAGTCTTCGAAGATCATCCGCAGGTGCGCTGGGCTCTTCGATTGCTCGTAGTCGTCCATCGACACGTTCGGCGGTGGAAAATGAATCTCGCGCACTGCCTGCGCGCGACCGATCAACCGCGCGCGATGTCGCAAATCAGCAGGCAATGTTTCCTCGATCGCTTTGTCGCTCAGCAAAGACAGAACAGCGTGCACGATTTCGCGCACGCGCTTCGAATTAAACTCGCCGAGCTTGCGATAGACTGGCACTCTCCGTCCGACGTGGACTGCTGCGAGCGCTGGATCCGGCTGATTTTCTTCTGACTGCTCGGGATCATCGCTGGTTGTGGGCGAAACGATCTCGAGTTCGTCGGCAGCGTTGTTGAGTCGCAGTTTGAAAGTGCTGCGCCGTCCTTCCCATTCCCAGCGCCCGAACGTGACGAAGCGCGTACCGCGTTCCAGCTTCGCGCTGTAGTACTTGACGATGTCGTAAGCGCGCCGCCCCGAGACGAACCACCAGACGATCACTTCCTTTCCCGTCATTGGCCCATCGATGCCATAGACTTCGAAGATGTAAAGCGATGATCGTCCGTAACCGCGCGGATTTCTCACTGCGTAACCGTTTGTTCTCGTGACGGTGAGCTCGAGCGAGGCTTCGACCCCCTCTTTCAGGTCTTTGATCAAAGCCGGACGGGATCTATCCTCGTAACGCATCGGGAAGTAGTTGAGGAGGTCTTCGACCGTGACTGCGGCGGAGCTTTTTTTGTGCACCTGCGACGCGAGGGCTTTCGCAAGTTTGTGAGAGAGAATCTGACCTAAACGTGCGATCTTGAAATTGTGAAGATCCTCAATCGAAGTGTTGAGGGAGATGGCGCTGGGCATCGCCGCGATCATAACATAGCGAGCTGAGAGGGAAGGTTTATGGAAAACGAACGAGCATCGGATACCACACGGGACAATTTGAAGGTTTTGCGTCAGGGATTGTTGCGCTTGCACAAGACGCTGCTGGATCTCGAGCGCAGGGATTACGAGCGCGCGCGCGGGCGCATCGGGAACAGTTATGAGTTTTTACAGCTCGTGTTGAAGGACCCGTGGTTTGATTGGCTGCATCGACTCTCGGAGTTGATCGTGCAGATCGACGAGACGCTCGACCCACACTCCGAAACGCCTGCGACTGAAGATGACGCGAAGGCGTTAACGGAGCGAGCGAAGGCGTTGTTAGTGCCCGCGGAAACCGGGAGTGAGTTTCAGAAGAATTACTTTCTCGCGTTGCAGCAGTCGCCTGATGTGGTGCTGCTGCATTCCGAGGTCATGAAGTTATTAGGCCGCGGATGAACGCAGATTAACGCCGAATCCCGTTTATCCGCGTTCATCTGCGGCTTAACAATATTCTTCGAATGCTTGTCTTAACTCAGTTGCAATCTGCTGCGCATCGCGACCTTCGATCTGCCTTCTCTCGAGCATGTAAACGAGCTTCCCGTCCTTCAACAATGCGATGGACGGCGACGATGGCCCATAACCCGTGAAGTAGCTGCGTGCCCTTTCAGTCGCCTCGATATCCGCGCCCGCGAACACGGTCGCGACTTTGTCCGGCTTAACTTCGTTCTGAAGCGCCAGGGCGACACCGGGTCGCGCCTTGCCCGCCGCACAACCGCAGATCGAATTTACGACCACCATCAACGTACCTTTACTATTCTGAATCGTCTCATCGACCGCTTCCACGGTCTTCAATTCCTCAACTCCGAGCCGCGTCAGGTCCTCGCGCATCGGCCGTATCATGATTTCCGGATATGGCATTCACTAATTCTCCTCAGCAAAGTTTGACAACAGATTACACGGATTCGCCGTACGGATCGAGCGACCGGATCGCGTCGCTGAAGTGTTCGCGAATATCGGAGGCGAGCATCGTGCGCATGCCGAGTTGTTTGGCGGCGAAGTCGCCCGCGAGACCGCCGACGTAGAGTGCGGCGACGACGGTCGTGATTGCATCCGCGCGATCTTTGAGCGTGCCGTACGCTTGCGCAAGGAAGCCGGCAATGAGGCCGGTGAGAGTGTCGCCTGCGCCGGCGGTGCCGAGTCCGGCGTTGCCTGTCGGGTTGATGAACACGCGCCCGTCCGGTGTGGCAACGAGTGGGCGCGAGCCTTTGAGGACCAATATCACGTGATGAGCAGTCGCAAACGCACGCGCGGCCGCAACTCGATCGCCCAGCGACTCGGCGCCCATTAACCTGAGCATCTCGCCGGGATGCGGTGTCAGTATCAACGGGTGCTGATCGGAACCTTTCAGTGGGTCCGGCCAGGGCGCGAGTGCGTTGAGGCCGTCGGCGTCGATCACGCAAGGTGTCGTGCGGCGCTCGACGATCGTGCGCACGAAGCGGCGCGTGCGCTCGTCATCGGACGTCAAACCTGGTCCAATTGCGACGACCGTCATCTTCTCGGCGAGTTTCAGGAAATGCGTAATTGCCTCATCGCTGACCGCGCCACGATCTGTTTCGGCCAACGGCGTCGTGATCACTTCCGGCATCGCGCTGCTCGTCACCGATACCTGCGCGGAAGCCGGCGTCGCGATCGTCACGAGCCCCGCGCCCGCACGCATCGCCGCATTGCCGCAGAGCGCCGCAGCTCCGGAGTAGCCGCGCGAACCGGCGGCTATCAGAACGTGACCGTGCGTGTTTTTGTACGACTCGCGCGTGTAGCGAGTGCTCACCAGCCACTGCCGTGCGTCTTCAGCGCCAGTCACGAATAGCCACGGCCGGGCCGAGTCGATGAGCGAAGCCGGTGATCCGATATCGGCGACGATGAGTTCGCCGCCGAAATCACGCGCCGGTGACAGAACATTCGCAGGTTTCGCCGCGGTGAACGTCACCGTCAGATCGGCCTGTACCGCGGGTCCAATCGGATCCGCTTTGTCAGCATTCAGTCCGGAAGGGATGTCGATCGAGAGCACCAGCGGGATCGTGCCGGAGGCGCGTTCGCGTGCTTCACGCAGCATGGAAAGGTGCTCAATGACTTTCAGGAAAACGCCTTCGAGCGGGCGCGTCAGACCAGTTCCGAAAAGCGCATCAACGATAAGGTCGTAAGCGCGACGCGGTTTAGCGATCTGCTCCCAGGCCGCGACGCTCTCACACTCGATAAATGTCAATGGCGGCGGCGATTCGGGTGAGCCCGCCTCAAAACTCGCCAAACGCGCGGCTGATTCGAAGTTTGTGCGTGCGTCGCCGGAAGTCTCCGAAAGTTTGCCGAAGAGGACGACGCTACAGTGCATGCCCGCGCGTGACATGGCCCGCGCGAGAGCTGCGCCGTCGCCGCCGTTGTTACCTTTTCCACAAAGGATAAGGGCTTTGCGATCTGCGAGGTCGTCGTTCAGGCGTCTGCGGATGGCGACCAGGCACGCGTTGCTCGCGGCCTCCATCAGGAGCAGGGAAGACGTGTGGTAGTTCTCGACGGTAAGACGGTCAATTTCGCGGATTTGCGCGGCGGAGAGTACGGGTTGCACAACAGGATAATATCAAAGCCGCGGATTTACGCGGATAGACGCGGATCGATCCAAAACAAAAAAAGCGGCCGCACTGCTTGCCGCGCCGTTTGCCGCGTCGGCTGGAGCGCCGTCCGCCGCCCCGCCTGCCGCTGCACCAACCGTCCGTTTTTCCAGGATACTTAAGAGATATATCGAATGGTCCAGGCTCTCCAGATAATTCTTAAAAAAAATTTCTGGAACAAGCACGAGGCCTGTTCCAGAGTCGAAGGAGCAAGTGACTAAGCTTTAGATCGTTATCGCCGCTCGAACATTGCTGCGGCTGTTGATTTGGGATTTTTCACTAGCCGGTGACAAGCCGGCGCGCATCATGTACATCAGGGTCTCGCAAACTTCACGCGAGCCCGTTCCGACAACCTGGCCTTTTTCATCTTCAAGCACGTAAATCCTGCCGGTCCAATCAAGGGGAAGAATGATGGGAGTGCTGTACATCGACCATAGTCTCCTGTTAATGCGATTCGTTAGTTTTCTTTCCGGTTCTTGAAACGACGTCGAAACGCACCGGCCGCGCCGACAAGCCCCGTACCGAGCAGAAACATGCTGGCTGGCTCAGGAGTCGGTTGGGAAAATCCGCCCACACGCCACTGATTGATGTCGGCGAACGTGGTGCCGTTCAGGCCCTGGACCGTCACGCTGTTGATAACCGCGCCTTCCGCTGCCTCGATGCCGAAGAAGTTCTGGCCGTTTGTGTTGACCGTGAAGACCTGGTTGAAGACCTGACCGCCGGCGAGCGTGTAGTTCACACTAAACTGGACCGACGTCGGTGGTGCTAAACCGTTCGTGACGTCGATATTCAGAATGAGCTTCGTGAATGTCGCGCCGTTTTCGAGTTGAATAGTGGCGTTGGAAAATGGTGTGTTGCCGGAGCCGCCGACGAGCACGGCCTGGCCGCCGCTCACGCCGAGGTTGCCGTTACCGGACGTGGATGTGAAATCGACGATAAAGCCCGCGCCGGCGCCGTTGAAATCGCCTTGCACGAGCGTTCCGGAGTGGACGAGACTGCCGTTGTTGAATAAGACGTTATCGGTGTTTTGATTACCGGGGTTGCCGGTGGTGATCGTTATCGGATCGGCCCAGGCGGTCGATGACGCCAGCGCCATGATGGCGAAGGCTGCCGAGGCAAGTATCACGCGTTGGAAGATCTGGGGCATTTGCAGGGGACTCCTTGTCCTTGATTCAGTTAGCTACGACAGGAAAAGTGCTAATTGCGAGAGCTTTCCATTTAGGCCACAAAGGGAGATCACAAAAGGCACAAAGAAACCCACAAAAAACACAAATCAGCGGAAAGAGTTGGGCTGTTTCAGCTCTTAACTTTCTGTGCTTCCTGTGGGTTCGTTTGTGCTTTTTGTGAGCTCCCTTTGTGCTTTCTGTGGCTACAGTTCGTAGTCTTTGATTTTGTTCAGGAGGGTTTTGTAGCTGACGCCCAGATCCTCGGCAGTCTTGCTTTTGTTGCCGTTGTTGGCCGCGAGGGCGGCGACGATTTTCCGGCGCTCGACAAGGCTGAGGGCGCGATGGGCCACCTCGGAGAGTGTTCCCGAGAGGTCGAGTTGTTCGAGTGTTTCGTCAGCGGGTGAAGGCACTAAGCCGAGATCGCCGGGCTGAAGGACGAGCGTGTCCGAGATGATACAGGCGCGCTCGATTGCGTTCTCGAGTTCACGAACATTGCCCGGCCAACGGTGCTGTTGGACCGCCACGATAGCTTCCGGACTCAACTGCGCTTCGCGCCCGCGTAACTCGCGGCCAATCTCTGAAGCGAAGTGACGCGCGAGCAGGAGGATATCGTCGCCGCGCTCGCGCAGTGGCGGCACTTCGATCGGAAAGACCGCGAGACGGAAAAACAAGTCGCCACGAAACTCACCGTTATCGACAGCCGCTTTCAGATCTTTATTCGTCGCCGCAACGACACGCACGTCGACCGCGACGGGCGCGCGTCCACCGATCCGATCCACGACC
>DATNDM010000370.1:0-5285 GCA_035553235.1 Pyrinomonadaceae bacterium
CCACCGCGCGTCGTTGCCACAACGATGGTCGGAATCGAAGCGTACACGCTGCCCGCAGCGCCGTCGACATGAGTAGCGGGGTCAACCAGTAAACGAACTCGATCCGTGTCAGCAAAACCGCGCGTAAACTGCTCGTACGAAGACGGTGGCGACTCCCAGAATCCAAAAGCGCGACGGTAATCGCACGCGTTGATGGCGTCGTAATACGATGCGAGCGTCGCGAGTGGATCGTTCCGGTCTGTTGATATTCCCGTCTGCGGCTGGGCCACGACGGCGAAACTCAGCAGGACCAGCACGGCTACAAGAAAGCGCATTTTACTTACCTCCGCAGCCATCTTATCCGCAGATTACACGGATTTCACATCAGTCTGTGTAATCTGGGTAATCTGTGGATACAATTGTGTGCATGTTTTATGACGTTGCTGTTGTCGGTGCGGGCGTGTTTGGCGCCTGGACGGCTTATCAACTGAGGCTCGCAGGCCGGTCGGTGCTGCTGATCGACGCGTATGGGCCAGGAAATAGTCGCGCCAGCTCAGGCGGTGAATCGCGCATCATTCGTCTCGGCTATGGGCCAGACGCGTTCTACTCGCACTCGTCGCAACAGTCCTTCCCGCTGTGGCAACAACTTTTCGAGCGGACGGGCCAGCAGTTGTTCCAGAAAACAGGCGTGCTGTGGCTCGCACGCGAACACGATCCTTACTGCGAAGGCACACTCGCAAACCTTCAACGACTGAACGCGAATGTCGAACGGCTTGACCGAGATGAACTAGTTCGGCGTTTTCCGCAATTCGAACCTGGGCCAATAACGTGGGGCATACTCGAACCGGATTCTGGTGTGCTGCTGGCGCGACGCGCAGTGCAGGCCGTTGCCGCAGAAGCGCAAGCGAATGGTGTTGAGTACATGGAAGAAGCGATCGTGCCACCACCGGTATCGCATGGACGACTCGAGTCGATTCAAATGACCTCCGGAAAAGAAATCGCGGCGTGGCAGTTTGTGTTTGCATGTGGGCCATGGCTACCGAAACTGTTTCCCGACTTGCTTGGTGAGTTGATCCATGTGACCCGTCAGGAGGTGATCTTTTTTGGTGTGCCGCCGGGCGATGACAGTTTTAATCGAGGTGTGATGCCGACGTGGATCGATTTCAACGACCTTGTCTATGCGATGCCGAATCTCGACGGGCGTGGGTTCAAATTCGCGATCGATGCGCATGGGGAGAAGTTCGATCCGGATAGTGGGGAGCGGGTTGTTAGCGTTAGTGGGTTGAAGGCAGCGCGTGAGTATCTGGCTAAACGCGTGCCGCGCCTGGCGGATGCGCCGGTGACTGAGTCGCGCGTTTGCCAGTATGAAAATACGTGGAACGGCGATTTTCTGATCGACAGGCATCCGGCGATCGAGAATGTTTGGGTTGTTGGTGGCGGATCGGGCCACGGATTCAAGCACGGACCGTTGGTGGGTGAGTACGTGGCGGGGATGATTCTCGATCGCGGAACTCCGGAACCGAGGTTTAGTCTTCAAAGCAAACAACGCGTCCAAAACCGAGAGGTATATTAGACACGGATTAACACGGATGAAAATTTCGATTGCCATGTGTACTTACAACGGTGCGGCATTTCTCTCCGCGCAGTTGCAGAGCATCATGGCCCAAACACGACCTCCCGACGAGATCGTCATCTGCGACGACGGCTCGACTGATAACACTCGAACTCTTCTCGAGCAGTTCAAAGCGCAATCATCGATTCCCATCACCCTATGCTTCAACGATCAAAACCTCGGCAGCGTCAAAAACTTTGAACGGGCAATCACGCTCTGCACCGGCGACGTGATCGCCCTCAGCGATCAGGACGACGTTTGGCGTACTGACAAGTTGGAATTGTTCGAGAACGTACTTTACAAATCGCCGTCCGCGGGTATCGTGTTTTCCGACGCAGCCATTGTTGATGAAGATCTGAAGCCGCTCAATCGTCGCATGTGGGACGAGGTTGGCTTCGACGCTCGCAAGCGGAGGCTCGTCCGCTCGGGCCGCGCGCTCGAGGTGCTCATCACCGGCTGGACCGTCACCGGCGCCACGATGGCCTTTCGTTCGCGCTTTGTGAAACTATCGCTACCAATTCCTGATGGAATAGCGATGATTCACGACGGTTGGATCGCGCTTACTATTGCCGCTGTCGCGGACGTCGTCGCCCTCGACGATCCGCTGATCCAATATCGACAGCACGCGCAGCAACAGATCGGTGCCCCGACGCGCAAAGATCCTGCTCCCGAACTGCGCGGCAGGCAGGCAATCGAGACCGCTTTTCGTCGACGTAACAGCAGCACTGACTTGCATAAGGTTCTGGAGACGCTCGAGGCGCGCCTGTTGGCCCACGAGAACGACTTCGACACTCGCAAAGCGCTCTCGTTTGTCAGTGACTACGCGTTTCATCTGAACGTTCGCGCCAACTTGCCGCAACGCCGCCTGAACCGCGTGCCTGGAATCTTGCGTGAGTTGCTGAGCTTGCGTTACCACGAATACGCGAATGGGTTTAAGAGTGCCGCGAAGGATTTAGTATCTTAGCCACAAAGAAGCACAAAAGAGTTAGTCGAATACTGATGCAGTGTGAGCTTTCGATAATTATCGTTAACTGGAATGGCGGTCGACTGCTAACTCGCTGCATCGAAACCATCGTCAGCTCCGCACCAAAAACGAGTTACGAGATCGTAATCGTCGACAACGCTTCCACAGACGACAGCTTGAACGAGTTGCGCGCGAGCGATGTGGCCGCGCCGATGATCGAGCGCGAACAGATTCGCATAATTCTCAATTCAGAGAACCGCGGCTTTGGCGCCGCCAACAACCAGGCGTTCGCAATCACAGATTCGCCTTACGTTTTCCTGCTCAACTGCGACACCGAAGTTCCACCCGGCACGATCGACACGCTTATTGAAAAGGTGAAATCCGATCCGAAGATCGGCGCGTGCGGGCCGAAGATGTTGAATACCGACGGCTCGTTGCAGGTCAGCGTGTTTTTCAATCCACCGCGCGTCTGGCACACGGTGCTTTCGCAGTTGTGGCTTTATCGTTTGCTGCCGAGACGAATGCGCGGCGAGTTGTTGCTCGGCTGGCACTGGAATCACGATCGCGAACGGTCGGTGCCGATGCTCGGTGGGGCGGCGATTCTGGCGCGGCGCGAGATGATCGAACAGGTGGGTGGCTTCAACGAACGTTTTCACATGTACGCGGAAGACAACGAGTGGTGCTGGCGCATCACGAGGTCAAACTGGCGTTTGCTGTTTGTTCCCGAAGCAATGCTTTTGCATCACGGCGCGCAAAGCTCCGGGAAACGTTGGTCACAAGCGGACCAGATCCGGGTGCGACTGCGCGCCGGTTTTACGTTTGAAACCGAAGCGTTACCGCGCTGGAGACTCGCCGCGAATCAGCTCGCGAACTACGCCGTTGTGAATGTGCAGATCACCGGACGCAAGCTGCTCGGGATCGAGCATCCTGAATTACTCGTGATCAAAGAGATGCATCGCGAGCACCTGAAACGCGCGCTCAGTAGCAATAACCACCATTAAGGCTTGACGGTGGCGTTGTAGTCTTCGAGTAATTTCTGCGCGCGCGGGCTCGGGCTGATCAGAGCGAGTTTCTGCGACCAGTCGTAGCCACTGAAAACTCCCACCACCTCGGCGTTCGAGTTGTAAACCGGACTTCCCGAAAAACCGTCGCGGCTATCGATCTTGACTGACCAGTACTCCTGGTTTCCAAGCATGTAGTTGCCGTAAAAGCTGCCGTGGCTGACGACTTTGTCGCCATGAGGTCGCGCAATCAGATACAGCTTGTCGTCTTTCACCGGCGCGGTACTGAACTTCGGCGCTTTGGCTGATTTCGAACTGCGACACATCTCGAGGAGGGCCAGGTCCGCTTCCTTATCGACCTTGAGCACCTTTGCCCGACAACCGTCAACGAAGATTTTTACAGAAAGCTCATCAGTCGCCTTAAATCCCAGCATCACTTTCTTCGTCGTGCTGAGATTGCCGGAGATTACGTGATAGGCAGTCATGACCAGGCCGTTGCCTACCAGGAAACCGGTCGCATACCCATTCGGTCCGACATCGAACAGCAGTGAAATCGCCTGTTCCAACGGGTTTTGCTCTTTCTTCGAAAACTCCAACTCCAGCGACAATGTATACCGCTCCTGTTGCTTGAGCAGCCTGCTTTGGTTGTTATTACTGTCAGCCACGCATACCGGTGCAAGCAGAAGAATGGCGGCCATACAGGTAAGACTGCAAAGCTTACTCTTCATCGTTGACCTCCGTTTAGGTACAAAAATTTGACGGCTTCGTCGCGAGGGATAGACGAAGTAAACCAGTTGTTTGGAAACTAGAAAGAATTGTCCGGGAACTAAGACCGGAGCATTTTAGGTCTAGGCTTTCAGATAAGCAATGATTTTGCGCGCAGAAAAATGAATCGTAAGAATTCAGCCACAGATTACACGGATGAACACAGATCAGATAAACGATTTAAAAGATCTGCGTTAATCTGTGTAAATCCGCGGCTCAAACAAATGCGGTCTTCTGCCGGGGCTCGTTGATGCGGGTGTAGTCGGGGTGGAGATAGACCAGGCGTCCGCCGACGATCGTCGCGACTGCCGCGCCGTGCATTGCACGCCCGTTGAACGGCGTGTTGCGGCTCTTCGACTTCGATCGAGTGACGTCGAAAACCCATTCGAGATTCGGATCGAGCAGCGTCACGTCCGCGTGCGCGTTTTGTTTGAGTGAACCACGATCTGTGAGTCCGAAAATTCGCGCCGGGTTCGTCGAACACATCTGCACGACTCGTTCTAAATCGATTAGTCCCGCGTGTACGAGATCGAACGCTAAACCGACAGCGGTCTCGAGTCCCGTGATCCCAAATGGCGCCTGATCGAATTCGAGCGCCTTCTCGTCGAGATGATGCGGCGCATGATCGGTGGCGATGGCATCGATCGTCCCGTCTTTCATCGCTTCGAGAACCGCGTCGACGTGTTCCCTGCTCCGCAACGGCGGACTCATTTTCGTGTTTGTGTCGTACTCCGCGACTGCCTCGTCCGTCAGCGTCCAATGATGCGGTGTCACTTCGCAGGTGACATGCAAACCTTCATGCTTTGCTCTGCGGACGGCTTCGAGCGCGCCGCGCGTCGAAACGTGCGCGATGTGAACTTTCGCTTTCGTCAGCTTCGCGAGCACGCAATCACGAACGACATCAACATCCTCTGCCGCCGCGGGCATGCCGCGCAAACCGAGAATCAACGACCAGCGTCCTTCG
>DATNDM010000371.1:0-6995 GCA_035553235.1 Pyrinomonadaceae bacterium
CTCTGTGGTTGTTTTTTCGAACAAATTTTTAACCACAGAGGCACAGAGAACACAGAGGTTGCACAGAGAAGACTGTTTCAAGGCATATTTTCCGCGAGTAAAGATGTGGCAATCCGATCCGCAGTCGTTTGAGTCACCATCCTTGTATCGGCTGACTTGGTCGGCAGGAGCAAGCCCGACGGCACGTCGAAGTAGAGCGCCATTGCTTCTGCACCGCCTTGTACCAGTGCTTCACGGCGTTCGTCCGTCATGTCAAATTCCGTAGTTCCATATCCCTGGGCCGGCAAGCGCGCGACCAGATGGCTGTACTCGTCAATCACCATCTTGTCGTGCGCGCCGGTTACGGTGTCGACGATTTGGCGCAACCGCTGCACTGTTTTCAATTCGCCCGGCTTGATGTTGACGTTGACGAACAAGCCCTTCGCCACTGGTACCGGCAAGTTTTCATCGATTAAAAGACCCAGGACCGGATTATCTTTCTTTGGTCCCATCAGTTTGATGACGGGTTCCGCATCGGAGATAAACAACTCGATCGGAAAGTTTGATAACAGACCTCCGTCGATGATTGCGTTACCCGTGAGATCACGGCCCCGGTACTGTCCCCACTCTGCGTCCCAGACGACTTCGTTCCAAACCAACGGCAGACTCATCGACATCCGCACTGCCCAAACCAGCGGACAATCAGGCGCGGTACGATGGTTCAGCACCAGCATGATGCCTTCAGTGATGTTTGAAGCGACGAGTGACAACTCCACGCCCGTCGCGTCAAAGAACTGCTGCAGAGTCATCGTGCTAAACGCGCGCGTACCGTTCTGCCAGGGGCCCGAATCCAGTTTCTTTCTCAACCAACGGACAAACTTGTCGGCGGAGTACCAGCCACCCCTTTCAATCAATGAAAGAACATGACGAAACGTTTCATTGCCGGCGAGAGTTGCGACGAGCTTTTCATGGAACTGTTTCTCGGCCCAGTTCGGAATGAAAGTGAAATCGATGCCGTCGAGCAACCGCAGGGTAGCGCTGCTCGAGATCTCTTCCGGTCTGAAAGGTAGTGCCGGCCCCATGAATTCATTAAAAACGGATCCGCCAGTTTCTGATTTATCCAGCAAGGCCGCTAACATTTCGTCTGGCGTATAACCTGCGGCGAGCAGCGTCGCGGTGATGGCGCCGGCGGATGTACCCAGCAGACGATCAAAACTGTGACCGCGCTTGAAGAACTCGAGGCAGGCGCCCACGAAGACCATTCCCTTCGCGCCGCCTCCTTCGAAGACTAAGTCATATTTCATAGAGAACCTCTGATAAGTGAAATTCGGATTGCGAGGTGATTACTGACCAGCCCAAGAGTGGACTCGAACTTGAAGCAGGTCTGCGCAGCTAAAGTGGCGACATCTTAGATCCAAACGAAACCATATGCAAAAAACTTGTAAACCGAGACGCTGTATTCGCAGGAGTTCGCGGAGTTGTTGAACTGCTTCTCTGTGCAACCTCTGTGTTCTCTGTGTCTCTGTGGTTGTATTTTGCTCGGAATTAATTCACCACAAAGACACAGAGAACACAGAGGTTGCACAGAGCAATCTCTCAAACCAGAAGCATTGCCCTATTACGAAAACGTTGACAGGAACGGGTTATCGTTGCAACCTTTAGAACACTCAACTCGCTGCTCTCGTAGCTGAAAGTTCCGCAATGGAACGTGTATGAAGAACAATACTCCCATACCCTCAACCGACCAGGCCCCCTCGATACCTTCTCACCTCGGCGAGCAACTCAAAGAAAGCGTTCCGCGCACGTATCTGCTCAACAAAATCGCGTCGACAGTTGCGAGCCTCAACGCTACTCAGAAGGACGGCAGCGCAGTTTGTCTCGTCACCGGTGAACCCGGCAGCGGCAAAACGTTTCTCGCTGCTCAACTGGTGAAAGACTGGAACTGTCTCGCCTATTTTATTCGCCTCGGCAACGCGGACGGCTTTATCTGGAAAGACGCGAAGAGATTTCTCGTGTCGCTAGGACTCCAGCTGCGCGCGCGGTACGGATACGAGATCTTTGGTCCACCCACACTGAAAATCGACGCAACACTCGACGTCGGCGTACTCGAGAAAGGCGGCACGGTCCGCGGCATTGAAGTCGAGAAAGTTACGCTTTCACCGTTCCAGCAAATCCTGATCGACGTGAAAGTCAGCGTCGACGAGTTGGCTGGCGAAGCATTTCTCGTGCGCGTCGGAGAAGTCACCGACCTCACCGAACAGATGTCTGTGGCCAGGCTTGCTCAGGAAGCACTCCTCTTTCCGCTCGAAAAGCTGGCGCAGCTCCGGCCTGAAGAAAAAATCAGGATTGTCGTGGACTCGCTCGATGACAGTGCGGAGATCACGAAAGCCATTCCCTTCGGTCCTGAACTGCCTGACAACCTGACGTGGGTACTCACGAGTCAGCCCGGCGAGCACCTCGATCGATTCGTCAATCAGACCGGTGACACGACTGTCACGCGCGTCGATCTTTCCGAGCCCGACATAATCGCCTACAGCATTGATGAGGCCGCGCATTACGCCTTGACTCGGCTGAGCGAAACTTCGCTCGCGGCCTCACTCACCGGAGTCGCAAACCGCCCACTCGAGGATCTCGCGCATGATCTGGCAGAGGGGAGCAAGGGTAATTTTCTTTATCTGTATCACCTGATTAAGGGCCTGCAACTTGAAGCAGAAGCCAGGCGCTTCGAGTTGATCAAATCGCCGTCGGTAGCTGCGTTACCACAGGGCCTCGACGGCATCTACCGGTATCTGTTGACTCAGCGGATTCGCACCGAAACGCACAAACGTGATTGGCTCGACTACTACGTTCCCGTGCTCGGCATTCTGGCGGTGGCCCGCGCACCACTAACCTCGGTACAAATAGCGGCCTTTGCCAACCTGGACCAGTTACGGGTCGATGAAGTTCTGGGGGAAGTACGACAGTTTCTCGAGACGACTAGCGTAACCGGCAACCTCGCCTACTACATCTATCACGGATCGTTTGCCGATTTTCTGTTGACGCAGGACAAGTCGCGTAATCCTTATCCACTCCGTCCGGAAAGTGTTTTCCATGCCGCGATCGCCGAACATTATCAATCCCTGAACGACGCAGCCTGGTCGACGTTTGAAGATCGTTACGCCCTGATGCATCTGCCCGCACACCTCACGCGCGCTGGACAGCTCAGCCAGGCCGCGCAACTGTTGCGTGGCCCATTCGGAGAACGCCAACTCGAGATGATTGGACCAGCACACACACGTGCTGACTGTACGCGTATAGCGCAAGCTGCTGTTTTGCACGATCAGGATGAAGTGTTTGTACAAATGGTGGAGATTGCCAGCCGCATCTTGTCAGAGATCGAAGCTGAATGGACCAGCGGACAATACGTCTTATCTTTATTGCAGGACGATCCGGCGGTTCTGCTGGAGAGACTGGGCAAAGGAAGCGCCGCGGTCGAACTCGGTGGCCGGATGCTTCCCTGGTCCCGGTTTCTTCTGGCTGAACGCTTGATGGATCTGGGTGCAACGCTCGAGGCGCGTGAGGTGCTTCGCAGTCTCGAACGCAGCGCGTGGCTCAGCTACCGGCCACCGAACATTCGCTCCACCGGCGGCGCTGAAGGTAACGCGTTCGATTTTGTTGTGGAAACCGATGCCGTCGCATTCCTGGCGCGGGTGGCGCACCTTGATTCCGCGGTGGCGCTCGATTTAGCGAGACGTCTGTTCGTCGACAGCGAGCAACTGCCAAACATCCGCACTGCCTGGCGAGACATTCTTCGCGAGTTTCTCAAAGACTCACAAACGACCGCCGCGCAATGTCAGAAGTTGGCAGAGACTACGGTCGAGTGGCTCTACGAAGCAGGGTACATCTTAGGTTGGGCCGGCATCTCGCGCCTTCTTTTTACGCTGCTCGCTCGCGCTTTGCCCGCCTCCATCACAAATTTGACCTGGCTGGCCAATGGCGTACTGGCGACAACGCACGCGCGCATCATCGCTGCGTCAACAACCCAGGGAGCGAGTGGGAGGGATGAAAACGACCAGGTCGACCAAGCGCCGGGAATGTGGGCTGCTATTGCCGACGTGCTAACTGGAATTCTGGAAATAACCGAAGCCTCGGCTGTTCTTGAAGGTGACGACACTCACCCACTCACTGAGGCGGAGCAGGAAGCCAACTCAGAGTTGTATAGTGCACTCGCTCAATCGGTCCAGGTATGTGCGGAGGCGCTGCCGCCGGTAAAAGTCCCAACGGCCGGTGGACGTACACATCGAACCGCAGCTTTGGGCCAGCTTTCGTGGGCCCTGCACAAGATTGGTTCGGAACGCTGGACAGAGTTTTCGGAGGCTGCCTTGAAGGCGTGCGAGTTGGACGCCTCGATGATCGATCCCACTCTCACCGCGATCCTGCGCGGGCTGCTGTGGTTGAGACGCATTCCTGACGAGGGTGTTGCGGCGGCAGTCGAGTCTCTGATCGCGAGGCATGATCTGGCAGACCATCTAAAGCGTGAAGAAGTCGAGCAGAGCAAAACGGGCGACGGTGATGTTGATCGAAAAACGCTCACGGACCTGGAACAACAGACCGACACTTATGCACAGGGACGAATCGTGCTGTCGCTGTGGCGCCGCAATGCCGCCACTCGCGCGGGGATCGAGTCGAGCTTGCAAACAGCGTTCGAAAACACTCGTCAGCAGGATAAGCGAAGACGTCCTGATACAACACCGGCAAAGTTTTCGGACGTGTTGGCAGAAGGGTTGGTAGACGCTTTGACCACCAGTACTGCTTCCTCGTCGTTCGAACTGATCCATCAGTTGAACCACAGCCGCACACCCGAACGCCAACAGGAAGTTGACTACAATGAAACGGCGCTTCCCGCAGTGCGTCTCTATAATTTGGTTAAGACCGGGGATTTCGCTGAAGCACGAAAGATACTTGAAGCTCAATATCACGAAGCGCTCGCGAACAACGATCTGCAACAGCAACTAAATGCTTGCCTTCAGGCCATTGCCTTCGATCCGGATTTGGCTGATCGCTGGTTTTCCGAGCTACGGACGAGAATCGAAGACCCGGGTGATATGAGCACGGCCGTTACCTTCATGGTGGCGGAACTGAAGAAACAGCAGCCACAACGGTTCGACGATTTCGGCCCGCGTTGGGCCGCTGATCTTCCCGACATCGATGAGCTGGACGAGTTGAATTATTCCGAAGTACGCATCTGCATTTTATGGGGCAAACTAGATATCTTCAGACCCGTACTGATTTCCATTCTCGAAGACTTCGTCAAAGAACTTCCGCGCGAAGTTGAAAACGCCTGGACGACTGCCGCGCAGTTCAAAGACGAACTCGAGTTGGGCTCCGTCATAAAAACGGACGACTCACCTGACGAAAATGACGCCTGGAACTTGCTGGGAGACGTCATCGACGCAGCGGGTCAGATTCGGATTCGAGAATCTGATCAATCGTCTGAAGCCGCGGATCAGCTCGCGGTGGCGGCCATTGAATTGTGGGGCCGCTTGATTGCTGATGAACCGCGCTGGCAAGTCACACATAGTAGCCGGACGATCCTTGCAAGGATCGGAGACGAAGACAAAATCGTGTCGATCCAGCCTGGACCAATCGCAGACTTCATTGCTGAGTTTTATGATGTCGCTGCGGTGGACCAGGTAGCACAAGACTCGGAGCAAAAATCTGCCTACAACCTCGACGTTCGTGAAGCAATCACGCTGGGGATAGCTTTGGCAGTCTCTTTGAAACAGGCACGACCGGAATGGTCGGAAGCGCGATTCAATGAAACTCACCGCTGGTGGGACACCTTGCTGCTGGGCGAACCTCCGCGGAGCGCGGGCTTGGAAGGCATGGTGCAGAGCATTGCAGAGGGTTTAGCGGCAGCCATGGACCGCACTTTCAGGAATATGCGTGAACGTAATCTTTTTGAGCTTACTCAGGGCCTTACCCGTTGGTGTCGCGCGGAACCTTTCTCCTGTGACAAGCTGCTCGCCATGCAGGCGCGCCTGAACAAGGTCGATGACGCAGATCTCCGTTCGCTTCTGCTCGCGGTCGTGGCCGAGGCCTGGCTCGAACAAAGCGATTGGGAACGCGCGGCGAGTCTGGCGCGAGTGGCTGGAACGGATGCTCTGGCACGGACTGAGTTCAGCAGAACACTTCGATTGCTGGCAAGAAATAGTAGTTTAACCAGCGCCCCCGGCACGCGCCGAATGTTAACTACGATCGCAACCGACATTCTGTTGTCGCTGCAACCGGAAACAGGATCTGACACATTCGTCGACGTGCTTTCCGCGTGGCTGACATTACGAGCAAGAGAACAGATCGAGGCGGGAGGTTCGGAGTCGCACGGCGATCGTTACTTGAGAAAAATGGTCGATTGGGCCATGGCGAGCCCCTCGCCATCCTCATGAATCGGTAAGCTGGGCCCTCTTCTCTGCGCCACCTCTGCGTTCTCTGCGTCTGTGCGGTTAACTAATTTCAGCAATAACTCGCCGCAGAGACGAAGAGAACGCAGAGGTGGCGCAGAGAAAACCAATGTCACCGGCTTTTTGTGCAAAGCTGTTTACGACCCAAGGAGAGCACGAATGGACAACGCATGGTCCGAAGAAGCTGACCTTTTTTATGAACCGCTGATCGCAAAGTATCTCGATGGCCCGGGAACGGTGAGCCGCGACTGGCTGCACGATGAGATCCATCAGCGACTCGCCAAACCCGCTTGTCAGTTCGTCCTCGTCGTCGGTGAACCCGGCGCGGGCAAAACGGGCTTCATGGCCGCACTCGCGCGCCGTAATCCGGATTGGCTTCGTTACTTCATTCGGCTTGACAGTACGACACCGCTGAGCGGAGGCGACGCCGTGAGCATGATGCTGCGAGTGGGGCACCAACTCGCACATCGTCGCCCTGAGATCTTCGATCCGGAACTGTTGCAAATCGAGGTGACGCAACGCATCCAGAACGTTGCTGCTTCCGCGACGGTAGTAGGGCTGAAGGTCAAGGATTTT
>DATNDM010000372.1:0-5508 GCA_035553235.1 Pyrinomonadaceae bacterium
CCGGCGCGCGCCACTCGAGCTGTTCGGCAAGCTCGAACGCAACAGTCTTCTGCCCCTCAATGCGAAACGGATTGATCGAGTTTACGAGGTACACCGACTCGTCTTGCGCAAGCTCGCGGATCTGGTCCATGCACGTATCGAAGTTGCCGTCGACCTCGAACACCTTCGCGCCGTAGTCGAGCGCCTGCGCGAGCTTCGCGTGACTTACCTGGCCGCTCGGCACGACGATCGCGCACAACAGATCCGCGCGCGCAGCATACGCAGCGAGACTCGCCGCCGTGTTTCCCGTGCTCGCGCACACGACGAGCCGCGCTCCGAGTTTGCGCGCCTGAGTTACCGCCGTGGTCATGCCCGTGTCTTTGAAGGAACCGGTTGGATTACAGCCTTGATGCTTGAGAGTTAGTTGTGGGAGACGACAGTAATCAGCGGAACGTGGTGCGTCGTAGACTGGGGTGTTTCCTTCGGCGAGTGAAACGATTTCAGTGTCGTCAGTGAACGGAAGAAATTCTCGGAAGCGCCAAACGCCGCTGCGGTCGCGAGGATCGAGAGAGGTGCGTCGCTGTCGCCAGACATCGCGCAAAGAGTGCGAATGGATCTCAGTAGGCCCGTCGATATCAAGCAGCCCGCCGCAACGCGAACATACGTAAAGCCGCGCATCAAGATCGAATTCCGCACCGCAATCTGGCTCAATACAACGCTGCACGCGAAGCATTATAGCAGCCGCGGATTAACGCAGATCGGCGCGGATCTGCGTTTAGAAACTGCGCGGATCTGCATTTAGAAACTGAACCTGATCTGCGCGTCGATGCGACGGTTGTAAGCCGGATTGCCGCCGCCGAACCCGCCAAATCCGCCCGCCGTCGACGTCGATTGCCCGAACAATAACGAGCCGAGATTGCCCACGGGATTCGCGAGGTTTGTGTGATTCAGCAGGTTGTTGAAGTTCAGTGAGAACGTCAGGTTGTAACGGCCGTTGCCGCCACCGCCCGGGCCGCCGAAGCCACCACCACCGCCGCCTGGTCCACCGAAACCGCCGCCGCCGCCACGCGGGCCACCGCCGCCGCCGCCTGGTCCACGGCCAGCCATGCCGCCGCCCATGATCGTGGCGTTACGACCGTCACGCTGCTGGTTATTTTGTTGATCCTGACGATTGCGTGCATTCGAGCCGCCGCCTTCAGAACCAAAGCTCCATGTCTTGCTCACGCGCACGTTGACGGTTGTCGATCCGGGCCCTTCGCCGAAGTTGCGCGGAATCATCACGTCGCCCGGCCCAAACGTCAGCTTGAAATTACCGAACGGCGTGCACCTGATGTTGACATCAGAACAATCTGCACCAGCGGGCGCGAGCGCGGGACGCTCGAGGTTCAACGTGTCGCCATTGATGTCGCGGCCGAGCGTGATGTTGAACGGACGGCCCGACTGCACAATGACGAACGGATTCAGCGTGATGCCCCACGGCGCGCGGAAGTTACCCGTCATCACAAACCGATGCCTGATATCGTTCGACGCGCGGCCATACTCGGTGCTCAAGTCGTACGGATTCGCCGGGAAGCTGCCAATGCCGTCGGCGTCGCTGTTTGCTTTCGAGAAAACGTAGTACGCATTCATCGTCGCTCGCGGATGAAAACGGCTGTTGAAGTTGACGATGAACTGGTTCTGGTTGTAACGACCGCTCGATTCGTATTCAAAAACATTGCAAGCCGTCGACGGATTGATGTCCGTGGGAATGAAGTTAGCGCAATCCAGCGGACGGACGCCGCTCGACGGCACGCCCGGAATAAACGTTCCCGGCAGCGGCGCGTTCAATGGCCGCGTGCGCAGCACGTGCAGCGAGCGAATGTTGATGTAGCTGGTCGCGAGTGTCAGATTGTGCGGCAACTGGCGCTCGACACTGATCACTGACTGCAACGTGTACGGCGCTTGCAGGTTGTCCGCGAGTCGATAAACGGAGCCCGGCACGGCAAACTGAACCAACTGATCGGCGGTCGGAATCAGCGGGAAGAAGTCCGGGTTCTGCACGGTGAACTGCTGTTGATTGATACCGTTCAAACGCTCCGCCGTCATCGTCAGGCTCTCGCTGATGCGCTCGTAGAACACACCGTAGCCGCCACGGATCACCGTCTTCGACTGCTGGCCGCCCGGCGACCATGCAAAGCCCACGCGTGGTCCAAAGTTTAAATTGCTGTCAACGTTGCTTTGGTTCTCGTAACGCAGACCGAGACTGAGCGTGAAGTTTGGCCGGAGCTTCCAGTCGTCCTGCACATAACCGCCGATATCAAACTGGCTGACTCTTGACTCCGGATCACCGGACGACAAACTAAACTGGCTGGCGCCGCCGCCGAGCAAACGAATCTGGAGCGGGTCGACACCGAGCGCGATCAACTCCTGCGTACGCCGATAACGCTCGATACTGGTGACGATCTGCGTGCCGCCGGCCGGCTGCAAATTCCCGTCGAGCTTTGGACCAAGAGCGCCGCCGAAGAACGTGTAAGTGCCGCCGAAGTTCTGTGGTGAAATCTGGTCGATGTGAACGCCGCGCAAACGCGCGCCCACTTTCAACGCATGTGTGCCGAGCGCTAACGACGTGTTGTTCGAGAGTTCCCAATCGTTCGTGGTGCTGTTTGACTGGCCCACCTGCGATCCGCCACCCGTGAATGCCTCACTCACCTGAATCGTGGGAATCGAGTTGTCCGCGTCCTGCGCATTGGTTTGATGTTCAAACTGGAATCGCGTTTCGTTGACGATGGTCTTGTTGATGATCGCCGTTTCCGTGAGCTGAACGCTTTGGTCGTTGCTGGCCGTGTCGTACGCGCGCGACGGCAACGAGAAGCCGCCAACGCCGGTCACGCGCGTCGTCTTCGTGTAGTTGTAGCGGCCGACGAGCGTATTGTTTTGGTTGATCTGGTAATCGATTCGAGGGCTGAACGTGGTACGGCGGCTCGGCACCGCAACAGCTTCGTTGAAACCGACGATGTTGTTGTTTGCGTCGAGAACGGTCGCGACGATGAGCGCCTGGTCGTTGATGTCGCGCTTTTCAAAGTCGATGAAGAACGATGCTTTTTTCTTCGAGATGGGACCGCCGAAGTTGCCGCCGTACTGTCGTGTTTGAATTGGGGGACGCGTGTCAGCGAAAGGGTTGCGGGCGTTGAGAGCGTCGTCGTTGAAGTTGAATGAAACCTGGCCGCGATAGCGATCCGTGCCGGGACGCGTCAGGATTTCGATACGACCGAAACCGAGTCGATCGTATTCGGCGGAGAACGGATTTGCGTTGATACGGATCTCGCGAATCGAAGCGCGCGGGGGCAGTCGACCGCCCGTGAATCCGTCAACAAAGATCTGTCCGCCGTTTGGACCAGCGGATGGACCGGCGAGCGCCTGGAGTGCCGCGGCGAGATCATCCGGATCGTCAGGCAGCGCGTCGATGTCGGCGTCTTTTAGAACAACTGCGCCCGCGTTGTTTTCAGGCTCAGTGCTGAGTTCGCGATTGTCACTGTTAACGGTAACCTTCTGTTCTTCGATGGCGACTTTCAGCGTGATGTCAAACTGGAGCGGCTTACCCGCGACGACTTCAACGTCGGGAGTTTCGGAATTTGCGAAGCCTGTGTTCGTGGCGCGGACCGTGTACTTGCCGGGCGCGAGACCGCTCACGACGTAACTGCCGGAGTCGTTCGTGACCACCGACTTCTCAACGCCTTTACTATCAATCACCGTCACACTCGCGCCCACGATCGCGCCGCCCAACTCGTCCAGCACCTGTCCCCGCAATGAACCGGGACGCTGCTGTTGCGCAAACACCAGCCCGGGGATGCTTGCGCAAAGCGCGATAACCAACACGATTTTCCTCATTCCGAAGACTCCTTCGATACTTTTCACTAACTGGCGCAGGTAGAGTGCGTTAGGCGCTCAGCGGCGGGGCGGATTGTATCGAAACTGGGCGTAAAGAGTCTGTCAACAGTTTGTAAAGTTTTGTCAGTTCGGCCGAGTGCATGATTGACACTTCTTTACGCACGAAAACAGGCGATTCATGTAGGATTTCGCTCTGCGTAAACCTCTGCGATCTCTGCGCCTCTGCGGTTGATCGATAAAGTCACCGCCGAGACGCAGAGATCGCAGAGACTACGCAGAGAATTCCCCCGACTTGCCTTAGGTCGTCCATATGTCTTTCAATCTTGCTGTACAGCAGCCAATGGAACACGTGCTTGTAATCGACGACGACGTCGGCCTTTGCGAGTTGGTGGGTGAGTATCTTCAGCCTGAAGGTTACACGGTTGAAGCGATCCACAACGGCGAAAAGGGTATCGACCGTGCGTTGTCGAACGAACACGATCTGGTCGTGCTTGACGTGATGTTGCCGGGCACCAACGGCTTCGATGTACTGCGGCGCATTCGTGCTCGTTCTCGTATTCCGGTCTTGATGTTGACTGCTCGCGGCGACGACGTGGACCGCATCGTTGGACTCGAGATCGGCGCCGACGATTACCTCCCAAAGCCATTCAACCCGCGCGAGCTCGTCGCTCGTATTCGTGCCGTATTGCGGCGCGCCCAGCCCGTTGAGTCAACTACTTCCGCGCGTGAGACAATTCGTGTCGGCGACATTGAAATGGACAGTAACACGCGCAACGTCCGCCGCTCGGGGGAAGTAGTTGAACTCACCGGAGTCGAATACGATCTTCTTGAAATCCTGTTGCGCAACGCCGGACAGATCGTGAAGCGTGAAGATCTGGTGAAGGAAGTGTTGGGCCGCGAGTTGTCGCCGTTCGATCGCAGCATCGACATGCACGTGAGTAACTTGCGCAAGAAGCTCGGCCACCAGCTCAACGGTCTCGAGCGAATCAAGACCATCCGCGGCGTTGGCTACATTTACGGCGCTACGTCCGAATGAGATCCTAATGCAGCCACAAAAAGGCACAAAATGCACAAAAAGAAATGCGTTCCAAGAGGAGCGATAGTTGTTCTATTCGCGCATTTCTTTTTGTGCATTTTGTGCCTTTTGTGGCTGAATAAAAATCGATGAAGTTCCCGTTTCGCAGCTTATATCTGAAGATCTTCATCTGGTTCTGGCTCGCCATGATCCTGATCAACGTCGTGCTGTTTGCGGCGGTCGCACTCACGCGCCCGACGCCGACAAGACGATCGTGGCGCGACCTCGCGCAGACTGGTCCAAACGCGCAGAGAGCTGCTGAGATCTATGAGCAATCGGGTTCGCAAGCCTTGAATGCCGCCCTTCAAGCGACGGAAAAAGCTACCGGCGTGGGCGCGACCTTCTTCGACGAACACGGCAGAGAACTTTCGGGTCGAACCGCGCCGCCCGGCGCGCAGGAGTTGAGCGCGAAGGCAGAAGAGAGTCGTGACATCGAATTCAACTTCGACACAAACACTCTCGTGGCCCGGCCCGTCGTGAGTGCGAAAGGTCAACGCTACATCTACGTCGCCCACATTCCTCGTCCACCTTTCCAACCAAGCTTTCAAACCTTAGGGTTGCGTTTACTCGTGGTGCTCGTAATCGGC
>DATNDM010000373.1:0-5681 GCA_035553235.1 Pyrinomonadaceae bacterium
GTGATCGAGCGCACGAGCGCCGCGACGGCACCGTAAGCAGCAGCGCGTGATGCACCTTGCAAACGATACTGGACCGTCGCGCCGTAGTTCACATAGGGCGCGTTGTAGACCACGATCTTTCCGCGGACCTTTTGTCCCAGACGATCGAGCTCGACAAAGCTACGCACGACGACAGCCTCGGCCGAAATTCCTTCAGCAGGCGTGCCGACACTGTTGCCCAATCCGATCATCTGTAACTGGCGCGGGACTGGCGTCAGCATCTCAAGACTCTCTGCGCCGCGTACCCAGTGCGGGACCATGACTTTTTGGGTGCGCACGCTGTCCAAACCGTCGCGTTTCATTTCGGTGACAGCCCATTCGATTGCGCGCTCGAGGTTTTCCGAGCCGCTGAGCCGATTACCGATGTGGTCCGTCAGGTGCGCGAGACGTGAATACGCGCGATCGCTGGTGAGCGCGGCTCCGATGATCTTTGCGGCGGCTGCGCGATATCGATCGATTTTGACGGTCGGCGACGGCAACGGGACTGGCGTTGGAGTTGGTGAACCAGGTGGTTGTTGAGCTGCCATTGAGGGGACGAAGATAATTAAGAAAACAAACAATCGAAGAAGACCCACGTGTTCAAATCCTCCTGACGGCCAGGTTCTAAGAGATAAAGATTCACAAGATTAACAGATCAGTCGCCGACGGCACTTGGCTGCGGCGTCAAAGACGGCACTGCCTTATTACTCGGTGCGCTCCGGACCATGAACGGCTTCTCACAAAACCAGAAAAACACCCACGCAAAGACAATCACCGCCGGCACGACGACCACAAACACGTTCGCCAGTTGCCACCAACTCGGGTTGGTCCAACGCCACGATTGCATGATTACGAGTTCGTGCGTCAAATAGATCGAGTACGAAAACACACCGAGCGTCGAGAACACGGACACGAGCGACGGCAACGTCGCCTTTCGCAACCAGCTCTGTTCAGCCAAAACGGTTCGGTTCACAACTATGAAGAACCCGAGTCCCCAGAACGGATGAATCAAAAACCAACTGAAATCATGTACGGACCACTCTTTCGGAATGTACGGCAAGTATGCCGACAAAGCCGACGCTGTGACGATCAGCACGGTCGCGAGTCGCAGATCGCGTGACCAGCCACGCAGCTTCGTCAATCCAAAAAATACTTCGACGCCGAGCGCGCCGAGTGCCCACGTGAACCAGTGTGACGCGGCGGCTTCCGGCACCGGGATGCCGACTCCTGTTTTCACCCACACGACGTGACTAAATACCATCCACGCAACCCGCGCAAACAGGCAAACAGCGATCGTCACGCGCCAGCCCCAGCGCATTCGGATAAACAGCAGCAGGAAGTACGCGAGATAGAGTTGCTCCTCGATCGCGAGTGTCCAGAACACGCCGTTGATCGTGTAGCACGTGTGTGGATCGAGATTGTGAAGCATCAGCAGATGCATGACGACGTCGTAGACGAAGAAGTGCGTCAGGTCGAGACCGACGGTGAATCCCATGATGATAAGGAACAACAGCAGCGTGATGAGGTACGGCGGATAGAGCCGGCGGATTCTTCGTTTCCAGAACGCGCCGAAGCGAATGTCAGGCTCGACGCCCGCCGCTTTGCCCCTGGCCCATTGCAGGTGAATGCAAAAACCGGAGATGACGAAGAACAGAAAGACGCCGATGTAACCAAATGAGCTGACGAACTGGACCAGGCGAATCGGGTATTGGAAGAGATTGTTTGGAAGGACGTTATGGCTCTGGTCTACCGCGTGATAGAAAACGACGCCCAATGCCGCAGCGCCTCGAAGCGCGTCGATACCACGCAGACGGTTGGGGAGATACGGTGGGGGGACGTCCATCTATAGTTCTTGTCCACAGATTACACAGATTTTTTATAACATCTGTGTAATCTGTGGATGGCTTTGTTTACGCTGAGACCAGCGAAGGCACGTCGATGTTGTACTTCCTTATTTTGCTGTAAAGACGCGGCCGGTAAATGCCCAAAAGATTGGCCGCTGCCTGCTTGTTCCCCCCGGTTCGTTGCAGAGTTCGTTCGATCACGAGTCGCTCTATGTCTTCGAGCGTCATGTTCGGTGGCACGTCCCACGTCACGTTCGACGAGGTTCCTTCCGGCAGCGTGCCGTTGTCGAAAGGCAGATCGATCGGCTCGATCTGTTTGTCTTTCGCGAGCAGCACCGCACGCTCGATCACGTTTTGCAGTTCACGCACATTGCCGGGCCACGCGTGACCAAACAGCCGTTGATACGCAGCCTGTGAAACACCGGTGATCGGTCGCTCATACTTCTGCGCGTACATGTGCAGGAAATGTTCGGTCAGAAGCTGAATATCTTCACTGCGCTCGCGCAGCGGCGGCACGTGAATCGTAATCGTCGAGATGCGATAAAACAGATCGTCGCGGAGCAAACCGTCGCGAATCGCATCGGCGGGTGGACGGTTCGTCGAACAAACGAGTCGAAAGTCGACGGCGTAAGTCTTCTCCGATCCGATCTTCCGATAACTTCTCTCCTGCAATACGCGCAACAGTTTCGGCTGCAACTCGATCGGCATCTCGGCAATTTCGTCGAGCATCAACGAGCCGCCCGCCGCGTGTTGGACCAGTCCTTCTTTGTCCGCGTGTGCGCCAGTGAAAGCGCCTTTCGTGTGACCAAACAACTCGGATTCGATGAGTTCTTTCGGCAGCGCCGCGCAGTTTACTTTGATGAACGGTTTCTTGGAACGAAGTGACTGGTAGTGAATCGCATTCGCAATCAACTCTTTACCGGTGCCCGATTCGCCCACAATCAGCACGTTCGCATCGGACTTCGCTACCGACTCGATCGTCTCGTAAATCTGCTGCATCGGTTTCGACGCGCCGATGATGTTGAAATACTCGGCGCGGGTGGAGAGTTGGCGCCGCATGTTCGCTGTTTCCGCAACCAACTCGCGACGCTCGAGCGCCTTCTCGACCAGCGGTTGTAGCTGTTCGAAATCAAATGGCTTCTCGACAAAATAGAAAGCGCCCGCTTTTGTTGCTTCGACTGCTTTCTGAACGGAGCCGTAACCGGTGACTACGATCACTTCAGTTGTTGGTCGCGCGTCTTTCATGTGGCGCAACACTTCCATGCCGTCCACGTCGGGTAGTTGCAGATCGCAAATGGCCAGATGATGTCCGCCTTGATCGAAGAGCTCGATCGCGGCCGCGCCCGTGGCGGCGGTGTCGACAGAGTAGCCTTCCTCGACGAAATTCTGCCGCAGAGAGTCGGCCATGGTTGGTTCGTCGTCTACCACAAGAATCCGCACTTCTTTGTTCTCCACCTTTTTCTCCTCTCTCGATGTCGCTGCTCCTTGGGGCATAAATGATTACTCCATTGGTATAAAGTCAGAAACCTCACCTTCAACTGGCTTTGCTCGAAACTCTGATTTCTCTGTGCAACCTCTGTGTTCTCTGTGTCTCTGCGGTTGTTTTTACGAATAATTCCTTAACCACAGAGGCACAGAGAACACAGACGTTGCACAGAGAAGAAGTTCGATAGGCAAAGCCCCTTTGGCCTCTAAACGTCATTTTGAAGGGGAAGCACAACTACAAACTTTTTATCCATAAACCTGGCCCACCCGCCATGAGCCTCGATGATCTTCGCAGCCAGTGCCAGCTTGATCTCGTCACTCCCCGCGAACGAACGAAACGGATCGTGATCCAACGCTCGCAATCCCGACCACTCAATCACAGCCTCAGCGCCATCAGACGATTTTGCCGTCACGAAAATCTCACTCGCTTCTTCCTGGTTTGGTTTGTGCTTCATCGCGCCGGCACACAACCACTTGAAAGCGTCTGCCAGCTTGAAAAGATCGAGATTGCCCTGAATAGGTTCTGAATTCGAATCAACGACTATTCGTGATCCGCCTTCACTAACACTCGCACACACGCCGCGCAGAACTTTATCCACTTCGACGCCCGGCTGCTTTTTCAATTCCACCGGCTGGCCATACTTCACAATCGTGGATAAATCATCGGCCGCGCGGTCGAGTCCAGTTATCAACTTGCCGATCGTCTCCTGCTCATCTCCGGGACGCTCGCTCTTCTCGATTCGTCGTCGCAGGAACGTGGCATAGAGTTTGAGACCGTTGAGTTGATTCTTGAGGTCATGAACTATTTGCATTGAAGCTCGCCCGAGGTCTTGGAGTCGTTCAGTCTCATCGGGCCTCGACATTGCAGTCTTCATCTGGGCAATCTTTCTCTTTAACTTACAAGGGGCCGCAGGGGGAGGGGAACCTATTCGCCAGTTCGAGTGTACTAATTAAACGCTGGCCTAAGATCCTTAGTGTTGCATTTCGATGCGGGATGTTACCAAAAAACGAGCGCGTATTCTAGCCATACAGTAAAATCAACAACTTGCGGGTGCGGGAGCGGTAAATTTTGAGCGCAAACTCAGGTGCAAAGATGAGAGAAGAGACTGAGCCACTCACCGTCTTGCTGGTCGAAGACACGGAAGATAACCGTTTCATGATGCGGCGGTTGTTGGAGATGGCGGGTTACGGTGTGGTCGAAGCGGTGAACGGTGAGGAGGCGGTCAAGCTCGCGAAATCGGAATGCCCGCAATTGATTTTGATGGATCTCAGTCTGCCGGTGATCGATGGGTTGGCAGCCACACGATTGATCCGCAAGTTGCCGGGCTGTCAGTCAACGCCGATCATTGCGGTTTCGGCTCACGACACGTCTGACTTTCAATCCGAAGCGATCGAGGCGGGCTGTAATTCCTACGTCACGAAGCCTATCGATTTCAACGACCTCGAAGAATTAATCGGGCAGTTGCTAAAGAAATAACGCAGCGACGATCGATTGATCCTTTTGTGCTTTTTGCGCCTCTTTGTGGCACAATTCTCGGCATCATGGTGGCTCCAGATCGACGGCTCGAAACCAGCGATACGAATCGAACCCTCATCATCGTCGTGGCTGTGATTGCGGCGATTGCGATTGCAGGTCTCTTCTACGGTCTCATGCGTTTGGGCGGTGGCGGCGGGCCAACCGGGCTCCAGGGCGCCGTTCGTCAGGGCGCGCCGCAGTGGGAACAGGCCAGGAACATCGTCCTTGACGAACCGGAGGCGACGGAAGGAAAACGCGCTCTCGGCGACATCACGATGACTCTTTCAACCACCGTTCGTAATCTGACTGGGAAGACATTGAATGGCCTCGAAATCCGCGGCGCGGTCGTCGACTACGAAGGAAAGCCCGTGAAACAGAGAGCCGTGGTGGTGATTCCCGGGAGAGTCTCCGAGCTCGCACCAAACAAAACCCTGCCTGTCAACATCACCCTCGATGGCATGAGCGACAAAGACGCCCGTGCCAATATCAAGATGGAAGTCACCGGGTTCAAATTTAAAGAGTAGCCACAAAAAGGCACACAAAGCACAACAGGAAAAGTTCAGAGTTCAGCGTTTGGCCTAATGTCTAAACTTTTTCCTTTTGTGCTTTGTGTGCCTTTTTGTGGCTAATCGAGAAACAGTTCTTCGAGTGACTGCTTCACGGGCTGAATCGAGACGATCTTTCCGCTCGCTTTGCGCAACGCTGCCAGCACGCCTTCGATTTCATCTTCCGACGAAATTTCGATACGCAGTCCGCGCGGAGTGGGAGTGATGTCGGCGCTCGGGAGGTGTTGGCGCAGGGTTTCGGCGTCGGTGCCG
>DATNDM010000374.1:0-4027 GCA_035553235.1 Pyrinomonadaceae bacterium
ACGAATGTGAAAGTCAGCATGAAGCTGGGGCAGGTGCGTGGAGTGGTCCTGCTGGTTGCGGAACGTGCGGGGCTGGAGATTCACGAGTATTCACCGCGCTTGATCAAGCAAACGGTGGTTGGTTATGGCAATGCCGAGAAGCACCAGGTGCAGGAAATGGTGCGATTGTTGCTCACGCTGAAGAGCGTGCCATCGCCGCATGATGCGGCCGACGCGTTGGCGGTGGCGATTTGCCATTTTCACCACGCGGCATTTAAAGAGAGAATAGCCGCGGTTTAAGAAATCGGATTTATTCAATACCTCACGAAACGGAGAACAAAAAATGATTCCTCACAAGCTCACGCTCTGTCTGCTTCTATTTCTTTTTGGTCCAAACACGATCATCGGTCAGCAAAGAAAGCCTCCAACTGGAGGGCGGCTGGCGATTGTTGTCGATGAGCGCCTCGCCGCGTTGCGGTCGACGCCGCAACTCAACGGAAAACTCGTTCGTCGACTCAGTCGTGGGCGGTTGGTCGCCATCAGGTCCTTGAAGACAAGCTCTGACGGCATAGCATTTCTTCTCGTAAACGTCTCGAGCCGAACGCACGGCTGGATTCAACGTGACGCAGTCGCTTCACCATCGCGTGCAAATGACGATCGCAGGCTGTTAACGCTGATCCAACGTTCAGATGGCTTCGATCGCATCGCACGCGCGCGGATTTTTCTCGATAACTTTCCCCGCTCGCCATTACGTCCCGAAGTTCTGTTGCTACTCGGCGAGACGGCGGAAAATGTCGCCGCCAAACTCTCGCTCGACGCTGCGCGCCGTCTCAAAGACGACCTCGGCGACGCGCCCGAGTTCAGCTATTACCTGAACTACATCGGCCTCGACCGCTACAACCGCCAAGGCATCAGCTTTGTCTTCGACAAAACCACAAAACGCTTTCACTACGACGGCTCCGCCTGGCGCGAGCTGATCCGTCGTTATCGGCACTCGCGTGAGGCGTCAATTGCTCATGACCGCTTGAATTCGCTTGACTCGATCACCCACAAAAAGGCACAAAAAGCACAAGTGTCCCGTTGATTAGTTCCGCTTTGTGCTTTTTGTGGCCATTTTGAACAATTCGCGCCTGCGGGGTGTTAATAAGCCCCAAAGTTCCTCGTCTATCAGGGTGTAGACGAAGGAGAAACACCCTTGCAGGCAGCAGTTAAACCGTTGCGATTAGTGACAGACCAACCCGCCAGCGAGCTGGAAAACCTCTTCCAGGCACATCACGGCCGAGTTTTTCGGACCGCACAGCGGATTACGGGCAGCGTCGCTGACGCCGAAGACGTGCTCCAGACTGTCTTCCTGCGCCTTGTAAAAGGACAGGACGACTACGACTGGTCGCGAAATCCCGAGGCTTATCTTTCGCGCGCCGCCATCAACGCCTCGCTCGATCTATTAAGGAGCCGGACGCGCTCGAAGGCAGTCGCCTTCGACGAAAACGAAGTCGATTCGCTTGTCGGTACTTACGAAAATCCGGAAACAGTTCATGCGGATCGCGAACTGCAAAAGCTCGTCCGCGAGGCCGTCTCGCGACTCGGAAAAACTGCCGGTGAGATGTTTGTTCTGCGTTATTACGAAGGTTTTGACAACAAAGATATTGCAGCGATCATGAATACTTCACCGCTGGTGGTCGGTGTCGTCCTCCATCGCGCTCGCACAAAACTCAGAAAAGAGATTGGGCATTATCTGGAGAAACATCATGAAGAGTAATAGAGAAGACCAGATCCTCGACAAAGTTACTGCCGAGATCCGAAACGAGAAAGTAGATCCGGCCGCAGTTTCCGCGGCGGCAGACCGTGTTTGGGCGCGTGTCTCCGCTGCCGGGGGCGCGACAGAGTTTCAGTTGCCGGCAGTCGACCGAATTGAAGGCTGTGCAGACTTTCAGTCGCTGATTCCCGCACACCTTGCAGGCAAATTAACCGAAGCGCGTTCGCTGTTGCTGGTGGACCACACGCACGAGTGTATCCCCTGCCGCAAGGCGATGAACGAAGCCCGCGCGAAACGTTCGGTCACGATGAAGCCGGCCACTCGCAAACAGCGCAACTCGCTACAACCAGTCGTGCTGCGCTGGGGCATCGCCGCCGCGCTCGTCATCGGTCTCGGACTGCTCGCGGTTCCGTTCGTGCAGCGGTTCTGGCCGTATGGTCAATTCGAAGCGACGGTGCAGGCCGCCGAAGGACAGGTTTACCAAATCGCTGACACGCAAACCGCGCCAGTCGCGAGCGGTGCGAAACTTCAGCAAAACGAAAAGGTGCGTACCGCGAAAGACGGTCACGCCATTGTTCGTCTGGGCGATGGCTCTACGATCGAAATGAAAGATCGGTCGGAGTTGTACCTGACGAAATCGGGAAAGAGCACAACGATTCACCTCGATCGCGGCAGCATCGTCGTCGAAGCCGCGAAGCAGAAAGACGGAAAGCTATTCGTCGAGAGCGGTGACTCGCTTGTTTCAGTTACAGGCACTGTTTTCTCGGTGAACAACGGCACGAAGGGTTCGCGAATCTCCGTCATCGAGGGCGAAGTGAACCTGAATCACGCGGGCAGCGATCATGTGCTTCGACCCGGTGACCAGGCGACGACCAGTCCCGCAATCACGACGATTCCGGTCAAGGACGAAGTCGCATGGAGCCGCAACGCTGATAAATACTCGGCAGTATTGAATGGCCTCGCCAACGTCAAGAACGCGTTGAAGAGCGTGCAGCAACCCGGCGTTCGCAATTCGACGCACTTGCTCGACCTGATGCCGGAGAACACCGTGGTCTACGCGGCGCTGCCGAACTTCGCGAACAGCATCGTTGAATCGCATCGCATCATTCAGGAGCGCATGAGCCAGAATCCGGCGCTGCGCGAGTGGTGGGAGAAAGAACAGTCAGGTCGCGGACAGAACATGGACCAGGTGGTTGAAACGATTCGCCAGTTCGGCTCATACCTCGGCGACGAGATCGCGGTGTCAGTCTCGATGGATGATCAGGGTAAACCGAGCGAGCCGCTCGTGCTGGCTGAACTGAAGAACTCGGAAGGCTTCCGGCCGTTCCTCGAATCGCAGATTGCGAAATACGCCGGTGAGAAGAAAGGTCCGGAGATCCAGTTTGTCGAGGATCCGATGACCGCGGTGGCGCAGTCTGACGACAAACACGACAAGCTGTACGTCTGGATTCAGCAGAACTTGTTGGTGGCCAGTCCGAAGTTGCAGCCGCTTCAGAATGTCGGAACAGCTCTGGCTCATGGCAACGTGACGAGCTTCACCGCAACTCCGTTCCACAACCGCATCGCTCAGGTTTACCAGGAAGGCGCCGGTTTAGTAGTCGCAGCGAACCTCGAAAAAGTAGTGGCTGCGACGAAAGGTGAGCGCACGAAAGGTCCCAACGCTGAGAAGCAGGAAACCGCGCTGAACAAGCTCGGCATTCTGAGCGTGAAGTATTTCGTGCTCGACCAGAAAGACACCAACGGCAAGACGCACACGCAAGCTTCGTTGTCGTTCAACGATCCGAACCGCGGTATTCCTTCGTGGCTCGCGGCGCCGGGACCGATGGGCTCGCTCGAGTACATCTCGCCCGACGCGAACGTCGTAGCCGGTTTCGTGGTGAAGAATCCGGTGACCCTCGTTGACGACCTGCTAGGCGCGCTCGCGACCGTGTCGCCAGACTTGCGCAAGAACCTCGACGAACTCCAGTCGAAGCACGGTCTGAACATTCGCGACGACATCGCTGCCCCGCTGGGTGGAGAGTTTGCCTTCGCGATCGATGGACCGATTCTGCCGACGCCTTCGTGGAAGCTGGTGTTTGAAGTAAACGATCCGGCGCACTTGCAACAGACGCTCGAACGCGTTGTGAGTGACGTGAATAAGCAGGCGGCGTACCTCGGTAAGTCAGGGTTGACTTGGGAAAAATCCGACCTCGCCGGACGCACGTACTACACGCTGCGATCCGTCGATTTCGGAGCGCTCCAGGTGAACTACGTTTACGCGAATGGTTACCTGATCGTTGGTCCAAGCAGGGC
>DATNDM010000375.1:0-8470 GCA_035553235.1 Pyrinomonadaceae bacterium
TGGCAGCGCTTGCCGAATCCGAATCCCACGCCGACGCCGTCACCGGTCCCGACCTTCGCGATATCCGGAAAGGTGACCGGCAACATTCCGTTTGTGTCTGCACAGATGCAGTTGAATGGCCCAGTATCCGCCACTATTCAAACTGACGAAAACAGCAACTATGAATTCGTCAACCTGCCGGCGGGCCAATATACGGTGACTCCAGAGAATTTCACCTTCGATTGGTTACCGGCAAACCGCACCATCACGATCACAAACGCCAACGTCACCGGTCAGGACTTCGCCGGCACTTTCGTGACGTTCAATGTTAGCGGTCACATCAAAGACACCAACGGCAATCCAATCCCCGGAATCAACCTCACCATCGGGTCGCCGGGTGCGCAATCAACCTTCGTTGTCACCGACGCAAACGGTTTTTATTCTTTCGCCGCCCAACGGGGTATTTCTGAAACGATCACTCCCGACCCGTTAACTGTTTACGATTTCGTGCCGTTCAACCAGACTATTACGAATCTGCTGAAGGACGAAGTCGTAGATTTCGTCGGCACGCGACAACCTACGAAGGTGATAGCGGGGCGCGTGGTGGAGGCCATCAGCGGCCAGGGCCTTGAGGGCATCCAAGTCATCCTTTTGCAGGACAGCACCGGCAGCACGCAGACGCTTACTGACGCAAATGGGAACTTCAGTTTCGGCGAAAGAAAGATGAACCATGGTTACAGTATTGCTGTGCCCGACGTGCCGCTTTATTTTTTCCAACCACGCTTCGGTTTCTTCGGCGGTGCGCAAGCATTGATTTTGATACCCAATCTGACGAGCGATCAGAACGTCACATTCACGGGAACAAAACTCAATACAGTGAAATTTGCGCTCGACGAAGCAACAGTAAACGAGGGTAGCGGATTCAAGGAGATGGTGGTTACGCGTTCGGGTGATCTGACCAGCGCGGCGAACATTAACTTTGCGACTGCCGACACGGCGGGACTGGTTGCGTGCAGCGTTGTTAATGGCAAAGCTTCCGAACGCTGTGATTACGGATCAACCGCGGGCACGCTCCGTTTCGCTGCTGGTGAAGCGAGTAAGTCAATCTTCGTTCCGATCGTTGACGATGTTCATGTCGAGGGTAACGAAACGTTTACGATTACTCTCTCGGCGCCGATCGGAACGTTCATAGGTCCGAACGACACCGCCACGGTGACAATTGCCGACAACGACTCGACGCCAGCCACGCAAAACCCGATCGACGGCGTCAATTTCTTTGTGACGCAGCAGTACGTCGATTTTCTCGGTCGACTGCCGGATAGCATTGGCTTCGCGAATTGGGTGGCGACGTTGAATGGGTGTCCAAACAATGGCTTTGGTGAGAACGATAATCCTTCCTGTGATCGCGTACACGTCTCGGCCGGGTTCTTCCTGTCGGACGAGTTTCGCGGTCGTGGTTACTTTGCATACCGGTTTTACGAAGTCGCGTTTGATCGGAAACCGTTGTATGCCGAGTTTGTTCCGGACATGGCGCAGGTTGGCGGCGCGCAGTCGCCGCAGTCAGAGCTACTCAGCAAGGCCGCGTACACGGATGCGTTCGTGCAACGCAGTGAATTCACGAGTCGGTATAACAATCTAACTAATGCCGCGTACGTGAATGCGCTCGAGCAGAATGCTGAGATCACGTTGACGAACAAAGCTGATTTGATCGCGGCGCTCAACGGAAATCAGAAGACGCGCGCGCAGGTGCTGCGTGAGATTGTCGAGAGCAAAGCTGTCGAAGATAAGTTCTTCATCAGGGCGTTTGTGGCGATGCAGTACTTCGGATACCTGCGCCGCGATCCCGACACGATTGGTTACAACAACTGGGTCACGACACTCACGAATGACCCAAGCAACTTCCGTCACATGATCTTCGGCTTCCTCTTCTCCACCGAATACCACGGCCGCTTCGGCCCGTAAACATATAGCCACAAAAAGGCACCAAAAAGCACAAACAAAACTCGGAATAATGTGCGCTCAAGTTAAGTCAAGGGGGAAGAAATATGAGTTCAACGATGGGATAAACTAATTATGGAACTGGCCAGATGGGTTAGAGTGGTCAACAAGGCAGCCAGATGAGCCAACACTCAGAAGGAACAGTCGCGCGTACGATCGAACAGCAGACGGCGAAGCTTCCGTCGGATGTTTTTCTGTGGGCGGCGATTGGATCGATTGGGACGTCGGCAGTTTTTCGCTTGATGGGGAAGAAGCATGCGAGTTTGTTTGTAGGTGAGTGGGTAGCGCCGTTCCTGCTACTCGGCGTCTACAACAAGATCGTGAAGACCCAGGGCTCCGACCGCGCCAGTCGCGGGCATTAATACCGAGCCACGGATTACACGGATTTTCACTGTGTAAATCCGTGTAATCCGTGGCTTAAATCTGCTAGTGAACAACCTCGTCGTTTCCGTTGTTCCCGTCCCAATCCGGTTTCAGCACAACCTTGATGCAGTTGTCCTGCTTGTTCTTGAAGATGTCGTAAGCGTACGGCGCTTCGTCAAGACTCATTCGGTGCGTGACCACGAAACTCGGATCGATGTCGCCATTCTCGATCATCTCTAACAACGGCCGCATGTATCGCTGCACGTGCGCCTGTCCCGTCTTGATCGTCAGTGAACGCTGCATCACCGATCCCATCGGGAACTTGTCGATGAGCCCACCATAAACACCAATCACGGAAATCACGCCGCCATTCCGGCAACACATGATGGCTTCGCGTAACGCATACGGACGATCAGTTTCCAGCATCATCGCCTGCTTAACGCGATCGTAAGCGAACATGAGCGCCGGCCCGTGCGCTTCCATACCTACGTCGTCGATACACGCGTCAGGCCCGCGCCCGCCGGTCTTATCCATCAACGCTTCGTACACGTTCTGCTCTTCGTAGTTGATCGTCTCCGCGCCGCCTTCTTCCGCCATCTTCAATCGCTCAGGCACCTGATCGATCGCGATCACTCGCTCCGCGCCCAGCAGGAACGCGCTGCGAATCGAAAACTGTCCGACCGGCCCGCAGCCCCAGATTGCGATCGTATCACCCGGCTTGATGTCGCACATTTCCGCGCCCATGTAACCGGTCGGGAAAATGTCTGACAGGAAAAGCACCTGTTCATCGCTCAGATGATTCGGCACTTTGATCGGACCAACATCCGCAAAAGGCACACGCGCATATTCCGCCTGGCCGCCTGCGTAACCACCCGTCAAATGCGAATAGCCGAAGATGCCTGACGCCGCGTGGCCAAACATCTTCTCGGCCATCCACGCATTCGGATTCGAGTTCTCACAAAGTGAAAACATCTGCTCTTTGCAGAAGAAACACTTGCCACACGCGATCGGAAACGGCACCACAACGCGGTCGCCCACCCTCAGGTTCTTCACTTCGCGACCAACTTCCACGACCTCACCCATGAACTCATGACCGAGAATGTCGCCACGTTGCATCGTCGGAATGAAACCGTTGTAGAGGTGCAGGTCAGAACCGCAAATCGCCGTCGAACTGATCTTCACTATCGCATCGTGCTGGTTGAGGATCTGTGGATCCGGAACCTCCTCGACACTCACCATCGTCTTGCCATACCAACAATTTGCTTTCATCGCTGCGTGTATCTCCCTTCTGATCGGTAGTTGGTCGCGGTTTGGCTCGGTAACATGTCGGATTTTTCAAGCTCGCCCGCCGCGGCCGGCTGAGCCGCTCGCTGTTGCATGTAACCTGTGCCGAGCAGCGTCCCGTCCGAAACGACCACTTCGCCAACTTCCATGACCTGTTTGAACCGGCGCAGATCGTCGTCCATCTGCTGCTCCGGTTCTTCACCAAACAACTTCGCGATCGCCGCGCCGACTACGCCCCCGAGCGGGTTGTATTCCATATTCACTTTGACGATCGTGCCGCGGTTGCCGGGAGCTCGCTCGAAACGAACCGCACCAGCGTGATCGACGTCCGAGCCCTCGAGTGAACGCCACGTGATGACTTCATTCGGCACGTCGGCGATGATCGTTGCGTCCCACTCGATTTCCATTCCCGCCGGACCTTTAGCCTTCCAATGTGAACGACCCTCGCCCATGTCGTGGACTGCATCGAGATGTCGCATGAAGCGCGGCAGGTTTTCGAATTTGCGCCAGAAGCTGTAGACCTCTTCAGGCGGAAGATTTACAACGCAGGTGCCTTTTGCGTGAATACCACGCTTGCTGCCGTTGCTGAGTTGCATTGCACACATTACGTCGAGCGCGGTGACGGCGAGTACATTCGCCGTAGCAAATGCAACACGTCCCATCTTCGCTTCGGGATTTGTCGCGGCAATGCCGAGTGTTGTCAGATCCAGCGCATCGCCGACTACACGCGACCACACTCCCTCAGTCGGTTTTTCCTGCGCAAAGATCGTGATGCCCGCACCGAGTTCGCGCAGACCGTACAGTCGTATTAAACCTGTGTGTTTGTTTGAAACACCACAAATATTCGCAATCGCGCGCGGCGCCAGCAACTCCGCCAGCCCGAGCCCGATGCTGAACCAACCTAACCCTTTTGCTAATCGTTTTGTACTGGTTGAAGGCAAGCCGGGTCTTGCTCGCTCCACTGAGTAGTTCGCGCCTCGATCGTGCGAGGCTCGTTCTGAATCGTTGCCGATCTCGTCGTTATCGAACGTTCCTATTTCCCTGTTTGTCGACATGGATGTCCCCCTTGCGGCTGAATTGGATGATGACTCCAAGTCAAACACCATACCTCTGCGAATGAATAATCGAATTGTGCTTTTTGTGACTCAGACATTGCGGTTGTTCACAGGAAAATGAAAACAAAAAACTCGTTTCGAAATATTTCCAGCGTTCACTGAGCATAGATTTCGCATGCGGAATCGAAAAGAACGAACACGGGAGGGTTATCAATGGACACGAAAGATAAAGACAAAGACAAAGGCACGGCTGCGACTGCTTCAAAGATGGCGGCAAACAAGAAGCAGACTGGTGGTGAATCGCCTTCGCCCGGACAGGGTGCGACCAGTTCGCAGAACCAGGGCGGCACGCAAAACCAGGGCGCAACCGGAACCCGGGATCAAAGTGCATCAATTACGCCACAACAGAGTCACGGCGCCGTAGGCGCTTCGCAACAGAACCAGGGCAAGATAAATCAGGAACAAAATCAATCCACACCGAACAGCGGCGGACAGGATCTCCGCCAACAAGCCAAACAAACAACCAACGAGGTTGTGAATCAGGTTCAACAACAAGCGAACTCGCAAATCAATCGTCAGAAAGAAAATGCGGCGTCTGAGTTGACCAGCGTGGTGAACGCGGTGAGACGCTTCGGCGAGAGTCTGAACAAGGAAGGACAAGGACCCATCGCGCGTGCGGCCGCGCAGTATGGCAACAAAGCTGCCGACAGTCTCGACCGCGTAGCACGATACCTGCGCGAGCAGGATCCGAAACAAGTATTCAACGACGTGCAGAACTTTGGGCGACGCCAGCCTGCGTTGTTGATTGGCGGCGCATTTTTGTTGGGTTTCGCTGGTGCGCGCATCATCAAGTCGTCGATGGACGCGGCCAGCAATTCGATGAACACCGGCGGGCAGCGAGCGACGAATCAGGGCACGCGAAGTTCGGCAAATCCCGGAGCGCAACAGCCGCAGTCCTTCAATCCGAATGTTTCCGGAGCGCAACGATCGTCGCCGCCTCCTCCCAATCAAGGTTTGTAATGCCGGAGGTGTGTTATGCAACGGATGAATGAAAATCGTTCTATGGAAAATCGGCCGCTCGGCGATCTGTTCGGTGATCTCGCAACTGACATGAGCAACCTGGTTCGTCAGGAAGTTGCCCTCGCCAAGTTGGAGATAGCGCAGAAAGCGAAATACGTCGGCCGGAATGTCGGTTATCTGGTTATCGGCGGAGCAGTCGCGTACGCAGCACTGCTGGCGATCATCGCCGCGATGATCATTTTGCTGGCGAAGGTCCTGCCCGACTGGGGCTCCGCGTTGATCGTCGGCGTCGTGGTCGGCGTCATCGGTTGGTTGTTGATCGGCAAAGCGATGATGGCGCTGCAACAAGCAGAACTCGCGCCGCGCCAAACCGTCGAGACTTTGAAGGAGGACGCAACATGGATGAAAGAACAAATCAAATAGGCACTGCTGCGGACTCAGATGAAGCGCGGACGACTGCCACATCCGCTGAGGTTTACGATGAGAATACCGAACAATTGCGGGCTGATATTGAAGACACTCGCGCGGAAATGAGTCAGACGATCAATGAAATTCAAGAGAGACTCAGTCCGGAACATTTGGTGGACCAGGCTAAAGAAGCCGTTCGCGAAGCCACGATCGGAAAAGTCGAAAGAGTGATGGGCCAGGTTGGCGAAACACTTAGTGGAGTAACTGAACCGGCTCGTGAAATAGCAGGTCGTGCCGGTAATGCTATCAAGGAGGTAGGAACAACAGTGGGTGATTATCTTTGGAAAAATCCGATTCCGTTGGCGCTGATTGGTGTCGGAGTCGGCATGTTGGTGATGAAAAACTATGGTGGGCAGAGTGACGGCAATGGTTCTGCTAAACGGAAATTGCCGCAGGGAAGACGAAGTAACTACGCGATGGGCGACGTCGGTCAAGCAGCCCGCATGCAGCAGAACATGGGTTCAAGCACATTGAATCAAGTGAAAGAGACAGCGAGTGATCTCGCCAATCGCTCGACCGAGACGCTGAACGCGATCGGCACGAAGGCAAAGAGCGGTGCGTCGCGTTTTGGAGAAATGATGCGTGACAATCCGCTCGCCGCCGGCGCAGTTGCGATCGCAGCGGGGACGGCGATCGGACTTATGATTCCGTCAACACATATCGAGGAGGAATACATCGGCAACACCGGTGAACGTCTTGTCGAGAGAGTTGAAGACGTCGCCCGCGACGCCCTCGGCCGCGTGCAGGACGCCGCGAAGCAAATGGCGCCCGGCCAGGAAGGTCAACAACAACAGCAGCAACAACCGCGGGCTTAAAAACCTGCGATAAAAACTCAGCCGCGCATCGTCGCGGATGAACGCCAATCTGCGTTTATCCGCGAAGATCCTCGGCTGAATTTTACTTCAACACGGCGGCCTGGGCGCTGATGCTGAGGGCGTGCCAGCGTTGGAAGGTGTTGATGGTTTCGTTCGGCATCAACCGAACGTACGCGGTTTGGAAATAGAGCGTCTCCGGACGCCGCCAGTCGAGCCTCACGATCGGATTAAACGACGCAGGCACTGACGGATTTGAACTCGCCGTCTGAGTCGTATTTGCGTTGCTGTTAGCTTTCTTCACCGTCGTCTTTTCATCGTACGCTACTGATGCCGCCAGCAACTGATCGCTGAGCGGCACCCGAGCCTGCGTCGGACTCTTTCCGCCGGCATCATAAATCGCCACGTCAGTATCGAACGCCGTCGCGATCTTCGAAGCGTCCGGCGACCACACCGGCAACGCATCGGTCAAAGCATCGTCAAGCAAACGCTCGCTGCCGTCGGGCGCGATCACGCGCGGCCTGCCCGCGGGCATTTTGAACTGCCGCTCGCGCGCGTTCCACTCATCTTCCTTACACGCGAGCGCCGCCATCGCGTGTCCATCGGGCGCCCAAACGAAGTAGAAGTAGATCAAACCTTCGCGCGCGGTGAACGGCTTCAGATCGTAGCCATCGCGATTGCAGATGTAGATCTGTTCCGTACTGAAAGTCGCCACCGAAGGAAACAACGGCGCAATCGAAGGCGACGGCGACGGCAGCGGTGAAGCACCAGGCTTCGGTGTCGGCGCTTCAGGCACATCGAGCGGCGTAGGCGTCGGATTCGGCGCCGCACGTCTATGCGCAATGAAGGTCATGAAGTTTCCGTCGGGCGACCATGTAACAGTCTCCGGAAACACGCACGCTAACTCGGGCGGAATCAGGTTTCGAATAAACTGCCCATCAGAGTTGTAGAGGTCGATGCGAAACGTCGAGCTGCTATCGTCAGCCCCGCCATACAAAGCGAGCACGCGCCGTCCATCAGGCGAAACGACAGTTCGCAACAACGCTTCATCCTTGCGCTTCGTGCTGAAATCGTTCGCGACCGCGGCAAACTTGTCGAGGTCTTCGATCTCAGCCGATGGCGGCGAAACGTCGGGCGAGAGTCGATACGCAAGATTTCGCGCCGGCACATCGCGGAGCACGCGTGGCGTCACGTTCTGCTGTCGATCAATAACGTTCCTGCAGCCGGTCGCGAGGATCAAAAGGCAGATCAATCCGCGTTTATTCGCGAAGATCCGCGGCAAAAATTTTCTTGTGCTTTTTCGTGGCATCAAAATCGATCGTTGATCAACTCGCGCACAAGGCCGGGATTCAACGCGAGCAACGCACGAATTGTGTTACGTGGTGACAGATGATCTTCGTCGCCTTCATCAAGATCGACGCAGTTGTGTTGGATCGAACGTGCTAACCGTCTCGCGACCGACTCGTAACCGGGCGTGCTCACGATGAACGC
>DATNDM010000376.1:0-4985 GCA_035553235.1 Pyrinomonadaceae bacterium
GAGTTCTTAATCAAGGCTTCTTACCTACCTAACTTGTTGCAGAACCCAAAGGGGTCTTGATTCAGCTTATAGAACTCGGAACCGGTCCTCCATTTCTAAGGCTTAATCGTCACCATCACAACGCCATGGCTCGGGACTTCGGTCGAAAACTTCTCCGACAGACTGCCGAGATCTTTGCCGGCCCAAAGGTCGCGCACTTTCGCGGTCACGTGCGGCGGATAGCCGATATCAGTCCACGACACTGAGACGTCGGCTGCTTTTGGACCACGATTAAACAGCACCACAGCTCGTCCGCCGTCGGCCAACTGCCTGGACCAGACCTCCCGATCCCCATCGCGCATTACGCGACGGCCCTGCATTCCAAGCGGGTCCTGATCGATGGCGATCACTTCGCGGTTCGTCAGAATCTCCGCTATCTCGCGCGGCATGCTGCGCAGATCATTTCCCGCCATCAACGGCGCCGCCAGCAGGCACCACAAACTAAAGTGCGCGCGATACTCAGTCGTCGTCATGCCGCCGTTGCCGACCTCCAGCATGTCAGGATCGTTCCAGCGGCCGGGCCCGGCATAAGATTCGAGTCCATCCTGTAGATCAAGAATGTGGACCACACCCATGCCGCCCCAATCTCGCTTGCAGTCCCAACAGTCCTGGATATCGCCGGTCGTGCGCCAGAGATTGCCGACGTTCCCGGCCCACAGCCACGGCTTGGACGTGCCCCACTCACAGATACTAAAAACGATCGGCCGCCCTGCTTTCAGCAATGCATCACGCATGATCGAGTAGGACGCCGGCGCATTCTGAGTCCCGGTCGCACACCAGTCGTACTTCAGATAATCGACGCCCCAGGCCGCGTACTGCCGCGCGTCCTGAAACTCGTAGCCGCGACTACCCGGACGCTTTTGGCACGTGAGCGTTCCGGCATCGGAATAGAGCCCAAACTTCAACCCTTTCGAATGAACGTAATCGGCGAGTGCTTTCATTCCGGACGGAAAGCGCTGCGGATCGGGCTGGATATTTCCCTGCGCGTCGCGATCGACTTGCCAGCAATCATCGATAACGAGGTAAACATAACCGGCGTCTCGCATGCCGCTTGTCACCATCGCGTCGGCCATTTCCTTGATCAGCTTCTCGCTCACGTTGCAGGCGAACTTGTTCCAACTGTTCCAGCCCATCGGTGGAGTTTTGGCGAGACCGTTATCGTGGGCTTGCACATTTGCGAAAGAGGTAAAGAGCAGCAGGAAAACAACGCTTAGGAAAGTTTTCATAGTTGTCATTGTGAAATTCGAAGTGCCCCGTTTCGGAATGGGTCCACTTCGATGGTTTTTCTCAGTCTCGCATCGGTTGAAGAGCCGCCCACCGTCAGCTCGATCTGGTCCCGCTCGACGACCCACGTATGATCCCGTTCATTCCAGTAAGCAAGACGCCAGGCAGGCAGTGACAGCTTCACGACCTTCTGTTCCTGCGGCGCCAGGTGGACGCGGGTGAATGCTTTCAACTCTTTCAGCGGACGCGAAACTTTGGAATTTAAATGCTTGACGTACAACTGGACCACCTCATCCCCGGCACGTTTCCCTGTGTTCTTTACAACCACGCTGACATCGATGCTCGGACTGGTAAAAGTCCGCTCGCTGGTCTTCAGGTCTTTGTACTCGAACGTCGTGTAGCTCAAACCATATCCGAACGGATAGAGCGGCTGGTCGCGGAAGTACATGTACGTCCGGCCATGACGGATGTCGTAATCCATCATCGGCGGCAGTTGCTCGAGTGATTTGGGCCACGTTTGGACCAGCCGGCCGGCGGGGTTGTAATCGCCGAAGAGAACCGACGCCAGCGCACGTCCTTCTTCCTGGCTGTTCAGCGCCATGTGCAGAATCGCGGGCACGTGGTCCTGCGTCCAATTGATCGCGTAAGGAAAGCTCGATTTGAGCACGACGATCGTCTTCGGGTTCGCGGCGAACACTTGTTTGATCAGTTCTTCCTGCTCGAGATTAATCGACCGCCGATCCACGGCTTCGCGTCCTTCGCTGGGCACAGAGACTTTCGCCCACACGCTATCGAACCCACCGTTCGGATGATTACCAACACATACGATCGCGACGTCCGACTCACGCGCGAGCTTGACCGCCGCGTTGCCGTCGTTGTTCGCGACGTATCTCACCTTCACTGATTCGCCAACCGCGTTCTTGATACCCTCGAGCGGCGAGATCGTGTACGGAGGCGTGCCGCTATACCAGTCGAGCAGGACTTCGTTAGCGCGTGGCCCAATCACCGCAATCGACTGCAACGACTTTTTGTTTAGCGGCAAAAGATTGCTTGAATTCTTGAGCAGGACGATTGATTCCTGCGCGGCGAGCAACGCGAGTGCTTTGTGTTTGTCCGTGGTCCATGGTTCGGTTGCATCCTGCCCGATAGACGCGTAGGGCACGCGGTCCGGAGGGTCAAGCAAGCCGAGGCGAATCATGACTCGGAAGTTACCCCGCAACGCGCGATCGATGTCCTGCTCCGTCAACAAACCACGCTTCAACGCGCCTCTGACCGCATCGCGATAGTCGTCGAGAAACTGTCCGATACCGGCTTTAATCGATTCGGCGGCAGCAGTCTCGAAATCAGGATAGTACTTGTGCGCCGTTACGAGGTTCTTCATCGCGCCGGCATCAGTGCAAATAAGCCCGTCGTTTCCCCACTCGTCGCGCGTGATCTTTTGCAGCACCGGATTGACCGTCATCGGCACTTTGTTCATCGCGTTGTACGAAGCCATGAAAGCGCGCGACCCGCCTTCGACTACGCCCATGCGAAACGGTAACGAGTAGTATTCGTGAAAGAGGCGCTCGTCAAAATCAGAACTCGATTTGTCGCGATCGTTTTCATTGCTGTTGGCGAGAAAGTGCTTCATCAACGCCGCGGCTTGCCAGTACTTCGGATCGTTGCCTTGCAAGCCTTTCACGAAGGCGACGACCATCGTGCCGTTGAAGAACGCATCCTCGCCGTAGCACTCCTCGGTCCTGCCCCAGCGCGGATCGCGGCCTAGATCGGCGTTAGGCGAGCGGATCACGATTCCGCCCTGATGGTATTTAGGACTCTGAAAAACGTAACGGGCTTCGTAACCTTCGACTTGTCCGGCCTGCGTGAGGAGATCTCTGTCCCACGTTTCCCCAAGTCCGATGCCCTGCTGGAACGTCGTCGACGGAATCGTCAGTGGCCGTCCCCACTTTCCTGGCCCACCTTGCGTTAGTCCGTGAATGCCCTCGACGTGACCGCTGGCTTTGATACCAAGACGCGGGACGCTGGGATTCGTGTCGAGACACTCAATCTTCTCGTCGAGCGTCATCAGGGAAAGGATGTTGTCGATGCGCTGTTCGGTCGGAAGATCGGGATCTTGAAAGGGATATCTCTGTGCAACCTCTGTGTTCTCTGTGTCTCTGTGGTGATTTGGTTGGAGGACAGCTAACCACAGAGACACAGAGAACACAGAGGTTGCACAGAGAAGAAGTCGGATCAGCATACTGTGCATTCAGTTACTCCACGCCTTTGCCTTCAACAACCTTGAGATACTTTCGGATTGGTGGATTGGTCAGTTTAGTAACAAGCCCGCTGGGCCATTTGATCTCGATGCTGTCGATTTTCGTCGCGGCGCCGATGCCGAGAATCTCGCGCGGGTCGTGTGACGAAAGATAACTGCCGCCCGCCGTCTTGAGACGCCTGAACTTCTTGCCACCCGCTTCCCACGTGATGATCGCACCAACGGCTTCGGGATTGCTCTTCGTCGCGACGAGATTCAGCCCGACCCAGTTGTTGCGGTTGCCACCTTCGTTTCTCAGTAGGATTGGAGCGTCGCCGTTGTTGATGATCAGGACGTCGAGATCGCCATCGTTGTCGTAATCGCCAACCGAGAGCCCACGCGCCGGAAAGTCTTTGCTGAACACCGGACCCGAAATCGCGCTCACGTTCCTGAACGACCCGTTGACGTTCTCAAACATCAACAGCGGCTCTTTGTACTTAACTTTCAGCGACTGAATCTCGACCATGTCATCCGGATGGCCGTTCGCGAGGATCAAATCGGGATCGCCGTCGTTGTCGTAATCGAAAAAGCGCAAGCCCCAGCCGCTGAGCAGCCGCGTCGCCGATCCGATCTCGCCGGGCTTATCGATAAACGTCAGGTCCTTCTGATTCTGATAAAGACTGAACAACTCCTGGTCGATGTTGGCCACAAACAAATCCTGCCAGCCGTCGCCGTCGTAGTCAGCAGCATCGACACCCATCCCGGAGCGCGGCGCGCCGGAATCGCTGTATGCGACACCTGATAGCAGGCCGACCTCTTCAAACTTACCTTTGCCTTTGTTCACAAAAAGAAAATTCTCGAGCGTGTCGTTTGCGACGAAGAGATCCATCAAGCCGTCGTTGTTTATGTCAGTAGCGACTGCTCCAAACGATTTGCCGAGTCTGGACGCGATGCCCGATTCCTTACTGACGTCGAGAAACTTGCCGCCGCCTTCGTTGTGAAAGAGATAACTCGGTCGCGGCTTGAAGACGCGCGGCACGCAGTAATAGCGACGACCGATGCGGTTATCGCCGCAGAAGATATTGCCGCTGCCGCTGTACTGCACGAAGCTCGAAACAAAGAGATCGAGTTTGCTGTCGTTGTCGTAATCAAACCAGGTTGCACAGGTGGACCAGTTTGGCGCGGCGACGCCGGCTTTGTCGGTAACGTTGGTGAACGTGCCGTTACCGTTGTTGTGAAAGAGCACGTTCGCGCCGTAGTCGGTTACGTACAAGTCCTGCCAACCATCGCCGTCGAAGTCCGCCGCTGCCGCGCCCATGCCGAAGTTGCCCATCTGGCCGCACGCCACACCGGCTTTGTCAGTGACATCGGTGAACGTGCCGTCGCCGTTGTTGCGGTAGAGCGCGTTCTTTAGCGGAGCTTTGGGCGTGTAGAAATCGGATGGTCCACTGTTGACGAGATAGATATCCATCCAGCCGTCGTTATC
>DATNDM010000377.1:0-2925 GCA_035553235.1 Pyrinomonadaceae bacterium
CGGGCCAGGTGTCGACCGTTGCCGGTGATGGGACCGCAGGTTACGTTGATGGACCAGCAGCAAAGGCGCAGTTCAACGGGCCCATCGGTTTGAGCGTTAGCGGCCGCGGCGACATTTACGTCGCCGACACGTACAACGACGTCATCCGTATGATCACTACCGAAGGCGAGGTCACGACGATCGCGGGCGGCGGCACTCCGGGATTCGCAGATGGTGAACAGAAGCTCGCGCTGTTTGATACGCCGTCCGGGATCCTCGCGACTGACAGCAGCCTGATCGTCGCAGACACGGGCAACCGCTGTCTTCGGAGGGTAAGTGCAGAAGGCAATGTCACGACTCTGACGATCACAGGCGAGGAGCTTTCGAGACCGATGGGCCTCGCGATTTCACACGATCATTTTTTGTATGTCACTGAACTGGATCGATCGCGTGTCCTACAGGTCGCGCCCGACGGCGTTGCGCGCATCATTGCAACGGACTTCAACCAGCTCGCGGGCATCGCAATCGGACCACATGCGAACAAGCCGGTCGAGCTTGTAGTCGCAGATAGCGGCAACTACCTGGTGCGAAAGCTGGACCAGTCAGCCGGCTCGAGCGATGCACTCGATTCACTCCCAAAACTGACGAAGGTGACTCTCGGCCAGCAGTCGCTGATCTGGCCGGTCGATCCGCAACAGAGTCCGCATGAGGTTGTCGCAACGGTGGGTGAAGTGCGCGGCAGTTTCGATTCGACAGACAGCCGCGATCATCTGCACAGCGGGCTTGATGTTTTTGGTGCGTACGGTGAAACGGTGCGTGTCGTGCGAGCGGAGAAGGTCGTGAGTCCGCAACCAAATTGGGGCTTCGATTCGTTGAACGAGGGATTTCGCGTCGGTGTCGTTTCGTACATTCACATACACGTCGGACGCGACAAGGATGAAAAGATGTTTGACGACCCGCGCTTCATTCCGGTGCACGACGGCCAGGGGAAAGTCGTACGCGTCAGAGTCAGACGTGGGACGCGTTTCAGCCCCGGCGATGCGGTCGGCACCATCAACAAGATGTATCACGTGCATATGAACATTGGACCACCCGGCGCTGAGATCAATCCGCTCTCGCTTTCACCGGTGGGCTTCAAAGACGATATTCCGCCAACGATCGAGAAGGACGGGATTCAACTCTTCGACGCGAATGGCGCGCGCTTGCGGGATAAGCAGAGTGAAAGGCTGGTCGTGCGAGGACCAGTGCGGATTGTTGTCGATGCGTTTGATCGTAACAACCTGAATCCTGACCGGCGGCGGCTGGGGTTATACAAGCTGGGTTATCAGGTACTGAAAGCTGACGGGTCACCGGCGCCCGGTTTCGAGCAGCCGCGCATCAATATTCTTTTCAACCGGCTGCCCGACGACAGAGACGCGACGAAGGTGGCCTATGCGGATGAGAGCGGAATCACGGTCTACGGCAGCAAGGAGACGCGATTTCTGTACGAAGTGACAAACACGGTCCGTGACGGACATGTGGCGCGCGGCGCCTGGGATACGTCGCAGCTGCCGAAAGGTGATTACATCCTGCGAATCATCGCCGCAGATTTCTCCGGTAACGAGGCGCTGCAAGGCCGCGACGTTCTGATCCGCGTTAATCCGTAAAAATCCATAAAATCCGCGTTTGCATGAAACCCGCTCGTGTTGCAAGATACACTTTGATTTCCGAGTACATACAGCGCGCACTGGACGAAGACATCGGCACCGGCGATGTCACGACTGACACGATTGTGCCCGCTGATGCGACATTGCGCGGTCGAATCGTTGCCAAGCAGGATGGAGTCGTCGCCGGACTGGACGTCTCGAAACAAGTCTTTCTCACTCTAAATCGAGACGTCACATTCCACGCAAAAACGGAAGACGGTTCACGAGTCACTCGACGCGACGTGCTGGCTGACGTCGAAGGTCCAGCGCGAGCGTTACTCACAGGCGAGCGCACGGCTTTGAACTTCCTGGGCCGTATGTCGGGCATCGCCACTCTCACGCGCAAGTTCGTCGACGCAGTCGCAAGCACAAAAGCCACTATCCTCGACACACGCAAAACTGCACCCGGTTTGCGCATGACAGACAAACTCGCGGTGCGCCTCGGCGGCGGCCAGAACCATCGCACGGGCCTCTTCGACATGGTCTTGATCAAAGACAACCACATCGACTTCGCCGGTTCGATCACGAAAGCTGTCGAACGTGTCCGCGCCGCGCAAACGAAACTCGAAATCGTAGTCGAAACACGCACGCTCGACGACGTCCGCGAAGCTCTCGCGCTCAACGTCGATCGCATTTTGCTCGACAACATGTCACCCGCAACGATGCGCGAAGCGGTGGCGATTTGCGGCGGGCGGGCTAAACTCGAAGCGTCTGGCAACGTTACGCTCGATAATGTGCTCGAAGTTGCGAAGACTGGCGTCGACTACATTTCAGTCGGGGCTTTGACGCATTCGCCGGTGGTGTTTGATGTGAGTCTGGAATTTGTTGCTTAAAGAGATGATAACTACTGACGCGACAACTGAAGCGATTTACGAGAAGCTGAGCCGGCTACTCGCCGACACCGTGCCCGATTTCGAGCTCCGCATCAAAGCGGAACTCGCGGCTGAGATCAATCGGCTCAAAGTCGAGAAGAACGCCGTGATACTCGGTCACAACTACATGGAGCCGGCGCTCTTCCATTCGATTCCTGATTTCGTCGGCGATTCGCTCGAGCTCAGCCGCAAAGCCGCGGAGACTGACAAAGACATCATCGTCTTTTGCGGCGTGAAGTTCATGGCTGAAACCGCGAAGAACCTGAACCCGACGAAGAAGGTGCTCATTCCGTCGGAGAAGGCGGGCTGTTCGCTTGCGGCAAGCATCACCGCGGCAGACGTGCGTGAGTTGAAGCGCCGGTTTCCGGGTGTTCCGGTCGTGACTTACA
>DATNDM010000378.1:0-4888 GCA_035553235.1 Pyrinomonadaceae bacterium
CGCCGAGGGCAGTTCCGCGGGCGACACTTTGAATCGACTCGTAAGCTGCTGGAGCACACGTTCATCGCTTTGGAAACGCGAAAGCGCAGCATCGGCCGTGATCGCTTCAATTCTGCGCACCCCGGCCGCGATTGACGAGTCACTCAGGATCTTGAATGGACCAATGTCGCCCGTGCCGCGCACGTGTGTTCCGCCGCAGAGTTCGGCGGAGAAGCCGGGCACGCTGATGATCCTGACTTCCGACGCATACTTTTCCCCAAAAAGCGCGGCTGCTCCTGACTTGAGCGCTTCCTCCAACGGCTTCGTTTCAACTACGAGTTCAGTATTCCTGAGCACCTCACGATTGACCAGCTCCTCGATCTGAGCGATTTCATCGTCAGTAAGCGGCGAATAGTGAGTGTAGTCAAAGCGCAAGCGATCGGGCGCGACTAATGAGCCCGCTTGCTTAACATGATGGCCCAGCACTTCACGTAGCGCTGCATGCAGGAGATGCGTACCCGTATGGTTGGCCCTGATGCGCCGCCGCCGGTCCGCATCTACGCGCGCGCGGACCGCATCACCGACGTGGATCACACCCTGCTCTACAGTCACCACGTGAACCGTGTGTCCCTGATCAACCGCATACGTATTCTCGACCCTGCCGATGGAGTCGTGACCTTCGAGAGTTCCGGTATCGCCAACCTGACCGCCGGCCTCAGCATAGAACGGCGTACGATCCAGAATGACTTGACCCTTTTCTCCGGTGCCAAGCGACTCTACCTGCGTGTCGTTTGCGACAATGGCGAGTACGCGCGTGAGAGGCGTTTCGGTTTCTTCATAGCCCGTGAATACAGTCGCGGGACTCGCCTGGGCCAAACGGCTAAGGACGTCGTCTGACTGTGTCGTGCCCTGACCCGACGCAGACTGCGCACTCGTTCGTTGAAGCTCAGCCAGCACAGCATCGAACTGAGTGTTGAACTCCTCCTCGTCCATGCTCGCGCCATGACGGTCAAGTACGACTCTGATCAGATCCCGCGGAACACCAAACGTGTCGTAGATCCTCACCAGTTCAGGAATCGGAGGAACAGCCGGCGCATAGCGTTCAAACAGTTCTTCCAGTTTAGGTTCACCAGTCGCGAGCACCCGGGCAAAACGTTGTTCTTCGTTCCGGACAGTTTGCTCGAGCTGCCGGCGCCCGACGATCAGCTCCGGATAATGCTCACTCATCAACTCGGCGACAAAATCGGTGACCTTATAAAAGAAGGGAGTCTCCAGCCCGAGGATCTTCACACCATGATAGATCGCGCGCCGCATGATCTTACGCAGCACATAGTTTCGGCCCAGATTGCCCGGAGCGATCCCATCCGTGATCGCGAATGCAGTCGCGCGAGCGTGATCGGCGATCACGCGCATGGAAAAGTCACTATCCGGATCCGAACCATACTCGCGGCCGGCGAGATCTCCCACGAAGTGAAGAATCGGTTGGATCAGATCAGTTTCATAGACGGAGGTCACGCCTTGCAGGACGATGGCGAATCGCTCGAGACCGCCACCCGTATCGACCGAAGGAGCCGGCAGCGGCTCGAGTCGATAAGACTCGTACGCGGCGGGCTGCCCGTCAGTTTGTATAAGCTGCCCCTCGCCGATCCGGTTGTACTGCATGAACACGAGGTTCCAGATTTCCATGGTCGTGTCGCCTGGTCCATTAACGTACTCAGCACGATTGAACTCAGGATCTTCCGGATGCTCGCCGAGGTAGTAATGCACTTCCGTACAGGGACCACAGGGACCCGTTTCACCCATTTGCCAGAAATTGTCCTTACGACCAAAACGCAGGATACGGTGACTCGGTACGCCAACCTGTTCCCACCAGTAAGCAGCGTCGTCGTCAGGTCCGACTTCGTCGTCGCCGCCAAAAACCGTGACCCACAACCGGGCCGGGTCGAGCTGTAACTCGCGGGTCAACAGGTCCCACGCGAATTCGGCTGCTTCCTTCTTGAAGTAGTCGCCAAAGGAAAAATTCCCGAGCATCTCGAAGAAGGTGTGATGCCGCGCGGTGCGGCCGACTTCGTCAAGATCGTTATGCTTTCCCCCCGCTCGAATGCATTTCTGGATCGTGACAGCTCGTTTGAAATCACGTTTCTCCAAACCAAGAAACACGTCCTTAAACTGGTTCATGCCTGCGTTAACAAAAAGAAGAGTCGGATCATTGGCAGGCAGGAGTGGAGAACTGCGGACAATCTTGTGCCCTCGTCGTTCGAAAAATTCCAAAAATCGCCGCCTGATTTCAGTTGAGTTCATAAGGTAAGAATAGTTTAGTTGTTCGGCTTCATCAAGAAGGGCTTATTTCAGGAAAGTTGAATACGCGGGAACCAAAAACGGGCGCAAATTCCTAACGTTTTACCAGGCTCGTGTCCATTTGTTGCCGCCTTGTGCTTCCGTGAGCAATTGCGAATCGATCCCGGCACGAACCTCGAGCAGGCGCCCCAACAGCCAAATCAAATCTGAAAGACGGTTGACGTACGCCACTACATTTCGAAGCTGCGGCCGCTGGTCGGTTTCTCGCAAGCGCACCAAACAACGCTCGGCGCGACGGCAAACGGTACGAGCGACGTCGAGCGCAGCGGCAGCCACGTGGTCACCGGGCAGCGCCCAGTCACCGATGATCCCGTCAATCTTCTCGATGCGGTCGACGTGCGCAGTGAGCGCGTCGATCATTTCCTGGTTGACCTCTGGAGGAACGCGTTTGTCGTCCGGAACAGTGGCGATGACGGCGTTGACGTGGAACAATTCTTTTTGCAGTGATTTGACGATTTCGCTTATCTCTTCATCATCACAGAGTGAACGAGCGAGGCCCAACTGTGCGACGAGTTCGTCGATCGTGCCATAAGCTTCTACACACTGATTAGATTTCGACACGCGCACAGCGCCAATGAGGCTCGTCTGTCCTTCGTCGCCGGTTTTAGTCGCGATGCTCATGATTCAAGCTTCCTTTCGCCCTGCGGAAAGATTTAAGTCCGCGTCAGCTTGCCTCAAGAGTCAGAAATCATTGTTTACTGTGGTTTCACCAGGTCGCTACCGCTCCCTGTACTGACCCGATCCAAGCGCCATCCCCACTTTTGCGGCAAAGCAGCCCGCGTCATTGCTACTTTACTTCATTTCGCCGAATTGAACTGCTTCTCTGTGCAACCTCTGTGTTCTCTGTGTCTCCGTGGTTTGTGTTGGCCGGAAATCACCACGGAGACACAGAGGACACAGAGGTTGCACAGAGAAATCTCTCAAACCAGGTGATAACGAGAAGTTACGGCGTCGGCTTTGAGAGGAAGATGATCTTTTCGGCACCTTCAATCATTTGTAGACCGAACTGTGCGGAAGTTAGCGGCGGGTCATTCGGGTTGAGTACCTGCCTGATAGAGTGGGCCAAGACGGCAACATTCAACGTTCTTTGCGGGTTGGCGCTCGCAGTTCGACGCCAGTGATCATCGTTCAGCGTGATTTCTTTACGAACTGTACCTTCCGTGCCATCGAGTTTCCTGCCGTTCGAGGCTCGCAGGATTTTCGAGAAACTGCCCGGCGCCGGCTTATCAAATCCGAAATGCAGAGTCTCCGGCTTCTGATGAATATCGACACGCGCTATGTCGCCCGCGAATAGACACAGCAACACTCCAGCCGAGAGGCGTTCAATTCGCAGTAAGTCGACCGGTTTCGCCTGTGGGGAGTACGCTTCGACCTGAAGCGCAGGCCAGCCCGACACTGCTTCCGAGCGCAGCAGGAATCCGGTCATAGCCTCAGCGCCGGCCATCGGATTCGTCGCGCGTAACATCTTGTCCGCCTTGTGATCGGAAGTAGCCACGCGTCCGATGCTGAACGCGCCATCCGCGAGACAATCGATCCACGCACGGTCCACGCAGAAGAAGCGAATTGATTCGGGCGGCAACATGCGTTCATCGGGCACGAGGTAATTGAAAGGGACGCCTTCCAGTTTCCGCAAGCTATCAAACCACGAGACTATCGGTTTTGGGATAGCGGTCGTTCCGAGCAGTTCTCTCGGAAACGGCAGATGGGCCACTTTCTGTGACTTCTGCGCCTTCACCTGCGCCTGCCGGCGCTTCCATTGATAAAGACCCGTGGAGATTTCTTTGTCCTGCAGCGCGAGTAGCCGGCCCATCTCCCACGCCGCCGCATATGAGACGTCGAACATGGCGATGTCCGTGTCGTAGCGCACCAACTCGTCGGCACAACGCGCCGGCAGATTCACGGCGGACGTGTGCTTCCCGGGCATGAATGGTCCATGGAAGAATGAAGCACTTTCATCTCCATGCCGGAGATGATGCGGGAGCGCGACATAGCCCTTCGCGAAGAATTTCTCTACATTCTGATCGCTGCTGCGCGGCAGTCTCAACGTACCAATCGCGTCAGGCTGCTGGTTCAATTCGGTGAGCAGTTGACTCAAGCTCTTCTTCTCCTGCTCGCAAGCGAAGGTCCAACTCTTGAGAGTTATCAACCTGATCAGCTCATCATCGGACGTGCCCCAACTGAATGCATACTTCTGAGAATCGGCGGCCACCTTGTCGAAACGGCCTTCGAGAGAAACGAGATGAGCAGTGCTGGTCCTGGCCGGTTTCGGCAAACGATTCGCGATGATTATCGCCAGCTCGTCGCCAACTGCGTCGCCTTTGTTGTTGCTGCCAAAACGCGCATGGGCCAACAGCTTCAACTCATCGCTCGACGGCATGATCGCCTTCAAGACTCTTTGTGGTACATCGATCACAGTGACCTGGTCCGTGCTTTTCTGTCCGGTCTCCAACTCGATTTTGGGAAACCTCGGACTGGCCGGCGGATTTTCTAACTCGCTCGCCGCTACGATCCGTGGCGCCGGTTTCTGGTCCTCATCGAAAAGCAGCAGCGC
>DATNDM010000379.1:0-4187 GCA_035553235.1 Pyrinomonadaceae bacterium
GACTTTGATCTCGCTTTGCGCGGTCGCGGTTTGCTGCCGAACGTGGGCCCCATGTCCGGATTCGAGGAGCGGAGTGTCGTGGTAGGGGAAGACTAAACAAAGCAACACGAATAGTAGCTTCATGTCCGTGTATTCCTTGAAAGCTTTTCACGCAAAGGAGCAAAGTGTTACTAAGTTCTTCTTTGCGTCCCTTGCTTCAATTGTTTCGCCGAACAGTGCCAAATCTTCCGAAAAACGGGTGTCAGAAGTATAGACAAACAGTTTCGAGTCTTCGTCTTTCAAACCAGGATCGTTAGTTTCAGGTGCGTATTTTAGGCTAAACTTCGAGCATGAGTCCGGCAGAGACACAGCTCGATGTGCTCGCAGTATTTTCGCATCCCGACGACGCGGAGTTGTCTGTGGCGGGAACGCTTTTGAAGTTGAAGTCACTCGGTTATCGCACGGGAGTTTGCGACATGACGCGCGGTGAGATGGGAACGCGCGGCACGCCCGAAATTCGCGCTGCTGAAGCAGCGGAAGCCGCGCGGCTCATGAAACTCGACGTGCGTTTGAATCTTGATCAACCGGACGGACACGTTTGGCCGACCGAAGTGGCGCGCACTGCGTTTGTGCGTGTGCTGCGGACGCACAAACCGAAAGTGCTCATCACCACGCACGAAGACGATACGCACCCGGATCACGCGAACACGTCGATCATCGTGAGACAGGCGGCGCGCCTCGCGACGATGAAACGTTACGACGAGGAGTCGGGACTCGCGCCGGTACCGATGCCGGCGATCATGCACTCGCTTTTCTCGCGGCGGATCGTGCCGTCGTTTGTCGTGGACGTTTCCGAGTTTGTAAATGAGAAGATGAGCGCGATCGGGGCGTATTCGTCGCAATTTTATAACGCGAGTTCGAAAGAGCCGGCGACGCGCATCAGTCAGCGTGGATTTTTGAGTGAGATTGAATATCGGATGAGATATTTCGGATCGCTGATCGGCGTCGAAGCCGGCGAGCCGTTCTATGTCCGCGAAGCGCTCAACGTCGGCGACCCTCTTGCTTTATTAACTCGCCCGATGAACATCTATTCATAGATCGGCGTTTATCTGTGTTTCGGTTCGAGTATCGCCCTCGCGATCGCAATCGTCGCTACGGCGCGTGGACCTTCACCCTGAAACCCTCTCGCGAGTTCAACCGCTCGATCGTAATCCTGCAACGCTAAATCCTTGAAAATCCCTTCGAGATCGAAATCGGGCACGTCACTCGTATGCACTGACGAACTCCCTTTACTCTGAAACTTCACCACGATCTCGCCGTCTTCGCCCGTAAACCCTTCCGCCGAGTTCGCAGCTTTCACGGCATCAAACGTCGCGTCCCACATGCGCGCGGGCTCGATCACCTTGAAAGCATTTGCCACTCCCAGCAACGTGCGCGGCAGATTGGGATCCGAAACTTCTAAACGTCGTGCTTCTGTCGCAGCCTCGTCAGCCACTTCCAGCGCTTTGTCTTTGTCAGTCTTCGCGAGCAGCTTTGCCGTTTGCAGGAGCACCCACGTCTTGACCAGTTGCGTCATCTCACCCTTGTGGGCCAGCTCCAATGCCTGGTCCGTCATCTTCTTGTCGACAAAGTACATCGCCAGCGAAGCATCCATGTAAGCCTGAGCCTGCTTGCGCAACTCCGTGTCTTCCACTTTGCTGATGAACTCACGCGCACGCAGATCGCCCGTGCGACTCACCAGTTGGGCCAACTGGAGATAAAGTGAGTCGCGCTCCGCGGAGGTTTTGGCGCGATCGATTTGATCCAGCAGCGACTGCTCGCGATCAGCAGCGGGCCTTTCAGCCTTCATCCCGCGGCTCAATGAGTCGTCGTCATACTTGCGAGCATTGTCGGAAACGATCGTATTCAACGCGCTCATGTGTCCCCGCAGCGATTCGACGATGGCCGGCGGCGCTGACTGTTCGAAGAATGGCAGCAATCGTTTGATGACGAGATACTTTCCGTCGACTCCCGCTGAAGTTTGGTCCGGCTGTCCGGGCTGCGGCAATGGCCGCAAGAGAATCGCCGCCGCCGTCTGGAAAAATGTATTTCTCAACTCGGGCGAGACCACCGCAGGCGTGAGCGTCGACGACATCTGCGAGCTCGACGATCCGCTGCCGCTGAAGGTTACGTAGAGACCAGGAGTGAAAATGTAAGACGAGAGCAGCGAGACGGTGTTCGCATCAGCTTGCGGATTGTTAGCTGAACTGGCCAGCAAGGCTGCGTAACGAGCGTCAGCAGCAGTCGCGTTCTTCGCACGCAGATTGGTGAGGAAATCCATGCTCTCCATGGTGACGAGCGCCAGAACCGGCTCAGCAAATTGCAGCGCGCGCTCCATCTCACCGTTGTCGAGCAACTCTCGCGCGACTGACAGACGCTGGTTCATCGCGTCATTTAGATGATTTGGACTCGAATGCGTGAGCGGCGAGCTTGCAGCTTCGACTTTTTGAATTCGCAGCTTCTCGAGAAACTCTTCACCGAGAGCTCGATCGTGTCGCGCGGCGAGCCGCAGCACTTCGCGACGTACGTTCGGCGGGAGATTGACGGCAAAACCGCCGCCAGTACGCGTCTTCTGTTGACGGATTTCCTCCTGGAGTTTTTGGTCGCTCTCGCTGTCAGCGACTTCGGCGGCGTCCCACGCTTTGCGAAACAAGAGTCGACCCTGGTCGGGATCGACTTGCCAGAGCGCGTCGGCGATACGCGCGAGTGAGCGAGCGCGCAAAGTATCATCGTGGAACGTGCGGGCATCGCTTGAAAGCGCGACCAGTAACGAGCGCGCCTTCGCGCGACGCTCTTTCAACTCGAGCTCAGCCTCCGCGGAAACGGCGGGCTTCGCCGCCACAGTCTTCGCAACGGGCGCCGGTTTTGTATCGGTCGTTTGTGCTTGCGTAGCAATGACAACGACCAGTAAGCAGCAGGCGAGATTTATGTGTTTCATAGTCGTTGCAGGGGTGGCACTCCGTGGCCACGCCTGTCTGGAAGTCTGCCACACTGAGGTTTGCCTCAAAAGTCAGAAATCATTGTTGGATCGGGTCGGTACAGGGAGCGGTAGCGACCTGGTCAGTGATCAGCGTGCGACATTTCTATTGACTCTTGGTTCCTCTGGTTTGACCAGGTCGCTACCGCTCCCTGTACTGACCCGATCCAAGCGCCATCCTGACTTTTCAGGCAAGCCGTTTCAAGGTCGGAGCGGCCACGGAGGGCGGCCCCTACCATCAATTCAACGACGCCGTTTCTTTCTTCGTCTCTAAAACAGTACGCGCGATCGCGAGTGTTGCTACGGCCCGAGGTGCTTCTCCAGTGAACGTTTTGGCGAGCTGAATCGCTCGCAGTAGATCGGCACGGGCAAGATGCCTGAAAACGGACAGCAAGTCAAAATCTTCAGCCGTGGCATTGGTCATCACTACCATCATCTTCGTTTGCAAGCGCGAAGAGATGCGGCTGTCTTCACCCGTGTAAGTCTCAGCGCCGTTGGCCGCCTTCACCACTTCGTTCAAAACTTCCCACGCACGAACTCGATCAATATCAGCGAGCCCGACCGCCACCGCCGTCAGAGCCCGCGCGCGATCAGGATCGCTGCCACTGATCCTTCGACTCTCCGCCAGCGCCTCGTCGAGCAGATCAGTTGCACGCGAACGCTCGGCAGCAGCGACGAACCTCGCGGCGCTCGTGAGCGCCCACACCTTTTGAATACTCGTGAGCTCTCCGCTTTTGACGAGTCGAGTGATTTCGGTCACGTCTTTATTGCGAACCGCGAGTTGCACCAATTGAAAGTCTGTATAAGCCTTGACGTTCTTTCGCAGGTCCGTGTTGTCGATCTTGTCGACCAGATCTTTCGCGCGCGGATCGCCGTCCTGACTCAACGCGACCGCATAATCAGCATAAATCGCATCGCGTTCTTCCGACGTCTTCGCATGATCGAGTCGGTCCTGCATACGTTGCAAGGGATCGCCTTCCTCGGAGTCTGGTTGAATGCCGACGTTGACCGCGCGATTCTCACCTTGCTGCATCTGGGCGGGAACGTACGACGCGAGCGCCGTCATCTGCGTGCGCAAACCCGGCGCGAGATCGGCAGCATACTGATCGAATAACGGCAGCAGTCGTTTGATGATCAGGTATTTTCCGGTTTGTCCTGACGTGGTGCGATCCTGATCGGGCGCAGCGAGTGG
>DATNDM010000380.1:0-2849 GCA_035553235.1 Pyrinomonadaceae bacterium
TGCTCTGGGCACTGACTCGATATCGGGACTGGTCGTATCGGCTCGCCGCGCCCGAGCTGTTGCCGACTACCAAGCGAGTGGTTTCGCTGATCTCCCAGAAGCGTTACCAGATCAGTCGAGCAGCCGGGCTCAATAACTAACGCCAAGATGACTGCAAAGCACAAAAAAACGAAGGCCACCACGAAGACGGTCAAAGGCGATCAGACCAAGGCGCTGATCCTCGAGACTGCCCTCGAGATGTTTCGCGAGAGCGGGTACGACAACACCACGATGCGCGCCGTCGCACAAAAGGCGGGCGTGTCGCTGGGCAATGCGTATTACTACTTCCGCTCGAAGGAATATCTGATTCAGGCCTTCTATCAACGCCTGCACGACAGTCATATCGAAGCCGTACTGCCGGCGCTCGAGCACGAAAAAACACTGAAAGCACGCCTGCTGACCGCGATGCGGACGAAGATCGACACGATGAAACCGTATCACCAGTTTGCGGGCGTGCTTTTCAAAACCGCGGCGAATCCGGAGAGTCCTTTGAATCCTTTTGGAGACGAATCGGATCCCGTGCGCCAACAGCAAATTCGACTCTTCGGAAAGGTGCTCGAAGGCGCGACTGCACGCATTCCGAAAGACCTGAAAATCGAACTGCCTTACCTGCTTTGGGTCTACAGCATGGGCATAGTGCTGTTCTGGATTCACGACTCCTCACCAAAACACCGGCGCACCTACCGCCTCATCGATCACACAGTCGACCTGCTTGATAAGTTGATCCACCTCGCAAGCAATCCATTCATGCGACCACTTCGCAAACAGGCGCTGCGACTGGTCGAGGAGATCAGAGAAGCGTTGCCGGACGGCGACGAACCCGAGCAACAAAACGGCACTTAAGTACAAAGGAGCACGACATGAAAATCGCGGTTACTGGTGCAACTGGTTTCGTTGGCGGCCACTTGATAAATCGTCTAACCGGGGAGGGACATGAAGTGGTTTGCAGCGCGAGGCGTGGTCTCGCTGACGTCGATCAACTGACCGCATCGTTCACCGGCTGCAAAGCAATCGCACACTGTGCCGGCATCAATCGTGAGATTGGCGATGCCTTACGATCTCGTGCCCACACGCCGCTTCACAGATGAACAGATCCGCAACGGTCTGCCGCAGGCACGCACTTTCTGTGTGGGCGATCTGCGCTGGTGTTCGTAGGAGGAAAGCAGAATGTCGGTATTGAACGTTTTTAGTTGGGACGGCCGGATTGGCCGAGCCCGTTACCTCGCCACCGGTGTGCTCCTGCTCGCGGTGAAACACAATCTCGATCGCTTGCTGGCGGCTATGTTTGGTTATCAATGGGGCCCGTTCCACTACTGGGTCTTCGAACCGGAGGGCATCAAGGACCTCAGGCCCGAAGACGCGCTGTTCTATGTCGGCCTCATAGCACTTTCACTGCCGTTCATCTGGATGGGCACGGTGCTGACGTTGCGGCGATTACGTGACGCAGGCTTACCACTGTGGCTCGTCATGGTCTTCTTTATACCGTTTTTGAATCTAATCTTTTTCGTGATCCTCGTTGCAATTCCGTCACGCGAAGCAGCCGCTACTAATTGGAAGCTTGGCGAACGAATCGGCCGGCTGATCCCCGAAAGTGAGTTTGGCAGTGCGATATTCGGAATCGTGCTGACCGCGTTACTGGCTGTGCTCGAAACCGTCTTCAGCACCAACAGCCTGGGCGAATATGGCTGGGGACTGTTCGTTGGAATTCCGTTCTTCCTCGGTTTGAACTCAACCATGATTTACGGCTTTCACGGGCCGAGATCGCTCGGCAAGTGCCTGCTGGTTGCGATTCTTTCAATCGCAATCGTCGGTGTAGCTTTCGTGATCTTCGCAATCGAAGGAATTATTTGTCTGGCGATGGCGCTGCCGATCGCAATCCCGATCGCGCTGTTTGGCGGTTTCATCGGTTGGGTACTCCAGAAGCGATCGTCATTTGCGCCGAATACGTTGCGTGTAGCGTCGGTCGTCTTCTTCGCGATTCCGGGTCTGATGCTGCTCGAGTACACCGTGGACCTGACTCCGCCGCTGTACGAACAAAAGACGTCGATCGTGATCAAAGCCGATCCGCAAACTGTTTGGACACACGTGGTTTCGTTTTCAGAACTGCCGGCACCGACTGAAGCGATGTTCAAAACGGGAATCGCGTATCCGATTCGGGCCGAGATGCACGGGCGAGGCGTTGGCGCGGAGCGACACTGTGTGTTTTCCACCGGAGCCTTCATCGAGCCGATAACGGTGTGGGATGAACCGCGCCTGCTCGCATTTGATGTGGTGGGCCAACCGCCCGCCATGCAGGAGTTGTCAATCTACAAGGACATTCATCCGCGACACCTCGAGAACTACTTCCTGGCGAAACGGGGGCAATTTCATGTGACGCCGCTACCCGACGGCACGACGCTGCTTGAAGGAACAACGTGGTATCAGAACCGTTATTGGCCTGCAGCGTACTGGCACTTATGGTCCGACCACGTTGTCGACGGCATCCATACGAGAGTGCTGCTGCACATCAAGTCTCTCTCGGAAAAGCAGCCATAGAAAAAGTGTCCACAGATTACGCAGATTACGCAGAGCCTTTAATTGTCTGTGTAATCTGCGAAATCTGTGGATGGTCTTTTTTGTGCTTTTTGTGGCAAGCTTTCCGCCGAATGGTCCAGATCGCGATCATCGGCGGCGGCATCGGCGGCTTAACTGCCGCTCTCGCACTGCAACAGTCCGGATTTCAAGCCGAAGTCTTCGAACAAGCACCAGTACTACTCGACGTGGGCGCCGCGATTGCTATGTGGCCCAACGCGATGCGCGTGCTCGATCAT